>NZ_JAELUD010000004.1:0-118246 GCF_016429185.1 Aquitalea sp. ASV11 | reverse complement strand
GCCTGGGCCTGACCCAGCTGGCGACGGAAGGGGCGATGCGACATCATGGCCTCCATGCTGTCGGCGACGTGGATGATGCGTGCTTCCAGCAGGATTTCATCGCCGCGCAAACCGCGCGGATAACCGCTGCCGTCCATGTTTTCATGGTGCTGCCAGGAAATCTCGGCAATGGGCCAGGGAAACTGAATGTCCTTCAGGATTTCGTGGCTGGCTTCGGCGTGCAGCTTGACCAGTTCGAATTCCTCATGATTCAGGCGACGTGGCCGGGTGAGGATTTCAGATGGAATCTGGATCTGGCCGATGTCATGCACCATGGCCGCCAGGCCCAGTCCTTCCAGCTGGTGTTCATCCAGCCCCAGCTGGCGGCCGATGGCAACGGCAAGGTCGCTGACACGTACTTCGTGGCCAGCCGTGCTCATGTCGCGGTGCACCATGGCCGATGACAGGGCACTGATGGCCTGGATCAGCGACTGGCGCAGCGATTCCTCCGCCTTCTTGCGCCCGCTGATGTCGATGAAGGCGCCAATGATGCCGGCAATATTGTTGTCCTCGTCGTAGAACAGGTCCTTGGCGTAAACCACATCCATCAACTGGCCTTGCTGGGTGCGGATGACGTACTCGAACATCTGTGGCTGGCGGCTGGCAATCAGCTCGGCATCATTCTGGGTAAACATGCTGGCCAGTTCGGCCGGCCAGACTTCTTGCGGCATCTTGCCGATGATGTGCTCGGGCTGCATGCCCACCGTGCGGGAGAATGCCGGGTTGCAACCCAGATAGCGCCCTCTGGCGTCCTTGTAGAACACGGCAATCGGCATGGCATTGAGCAAGGCCTGGTTGAAGCGTTGCGCCCGGTCCAGCTGCACCATCACCTGGTTGCGTTCTGCCTGCAGGCTGATGGCAAGCTGTTCGCTGTCGTTGCACAGCTTGATGGCGCGGGACAGGTTGGCCAGGATGGGCGGGAATACATGCTCCAGTGGCATCTGCTGCAACATGGTTTCCGGTGCTAGCAGCATGATGGTGTGGGTTTGGTCCAGCGGCAGGCGCAGGCCGTAACGGTAGCGATCCTGACCGGTAAAGCGTTGTAGCAGACTGGCGTCGGTTTCGGCCTGAATGCTGCGGCCCAGCAGCCCCAGTGGCAGGGCGATGCCGATGCTGGCTTGCTGTTGTAGTTGATGGTCGCCAATCACTTTCAGCAGGCTGCCGCTGTTGGCGTCCAGTCCATCCGGGTGGTGAATGACAAGGCCGACCGGGCAGCCGGTGTGAAACAGCAGGCGTTGCACCACCTTGGTAAGCAGCGCATCAACCGTGACCTCGCGCCCGATGGTGAGAGACAGGTCGTACAGTACAGCAAGCAACTGGTCCTTGTTCATGCATCCATCCACACGCTGGCCGTGATGCAGGCATTGTGAAACAGCGGGTAGCCCCATTCATGCGGGCTGCCGATTTCACCCAGCGTCAGCGCCCCGCTCACGCTGGCGGCCTGGCTGTGCCGGATCAGGCCATGGATTTCCTCCAGTGCGGCCGGGCCAAAGTGCTGACTGCGTCCCGCACAGTAAAAGCTCAGCAGGTTTTTACCTTGCAGCGAGCCATGACGCTGCTGCAAGGTGCCAAGCACCTGCTGCACGCAGTCATCGCCCGGCACTGGCGGAGCTTGCACCATCATCAGCACGGCGTTTTCCGGCACTTCACCCACGCAAAATACCGAACCGTCATCCTCCAGCGCTACCGGGACACGAATCAGCAATTGCTGGTTGGCCAGCATGATGCCAAGCGGGAAATGCACGCCGAAGGTGTAGAAGTTGTCACGATTCAGTTCGGCACCAAACTGTTGCTTGACGATTTGCTGGTAGGCGTCGAAGGCCGGTCGCCAGTCAATCTGGAAAATGCGGTTACCGGCAGTGGCTGTGGCGGTGAGGGTGTGCTCCGGTGCCGGGTAGCCATGGTTGATGACCGGATTGGCCGTGGCGGGCAGCAACAGGCAGAGCACGCCGTGCATCATGCTCTGGTATTGGTCGAACAGGCAGGGAATGGGCTGGAACTGCGCGCTGCCGGCATTCACCCCGCCGTAGAACACCTGGTCGGCCAGTTGCAGGTAGAGGGCATCCAGAATGGACGCGATATCCGGCAGCATGCCATCGAAAATCATGAACAAGGTGGGTTTGCCCTGATCTGCCGGCCACGCAGCCAGCATTTGCGTTATCCGCTCGCTCATGTGTTGCGCGGTTTGTGCCGGGTCTTGCCCGGTATGAATGCGCAACAGAGCGCTTTGGCTGCCGCCAGGGCAGGGCAGCAGCAGGACGCCATGGTCAACAAAACCCTGATTGCTGATCAGGCGGGGAAACACCCCACCCGCCAGTTCTATGCCCAGATGCAGGCAGGCCGTTTGCAGGTTTGGCAGTTGCTCACGGTCAGCTTCGGCCAGCAAGGCCAGCAGGCGCTGGTCGGGGTGGTCGGCATGCCAGGCTTGCAAGCTGCTTGCCAGTTGAGCGGGATCCAGCGAACTGTGCCAGGGTGAGGGCATGGCGGAACTCTCTGATGATAGGCATGGAAAATACTCAGTAAGCTAATCATAAACGAGGGAAGTGCCATTGCCGACGGCAATCCGGCTGTCGGGCGGGAAAAATGCAGCAAAGTTTGATCCTGACCAGCATGTTGGCTGGTCAGGAAGTATGGCTGTTGCTGATTCAGGGCTTGGCAGACAGCCCGGTCGGTCGACTGCCATCGCTTTGCAGCCATTTGTGCAGCAGGCGGCTGCTGAGCGGAATGAACAGAAACACCATGACAGGTGTCAGCATCAGGGTGCTGCACAGTACCCGCAGCACCACCGGCAGGCTGGCCAGTTTGTCGCCCAGGAGCAGGGTGAAACAGAGCGAAACCGGAAAGAACACCAGCCAGATCATCACCGCCTGCTTCCAGCGTGGCGGTGTTTTCAGACCAAACCACTGTTCCAGGCCTTCGGCACAATGCACGCTGCTGTGCCGGATCAACTCTTCCCCAGCTGCCAGCCATGCCTGGCGTGCCGGGCTGACTGCCCAGGCATCCAGGCTGGCCTGATCGCTGAAGCGGAACAGGATTTGCCAGTGGTCATCGCCCGGCGGCGGTTGCAGCAGGCCGGAGCCCAGATAGCCGGGCGCGGCACTGGCGAGGCTCTCGCCCTGGCGGATCCAGGCGTGAAAATCGGCGTGGCGTGCCGGCTTGATGCGGCGGGTGATCAGCAAGGTAAGCGGTGTGCTCGGTGTCATGATGTGGCTCCTGCGGGCAAGTCCTGCCACCCGGGGTGTGGGTGGTCGGCACGCCTCCGGGGTGTTGGAGGCGTTTCGATCATGGAGCAAGCAAGCAGCGTGCCTGCATGCCTATTTGCGCAGCAGTCGCAAGCCGTTGCCCACCACAAGCAGGCTGGCACCTACATCGGCGAATACCGCCATCCACATGCTGCCCATGCCCAGCAGGGTCAGCAGCAGGAAAACCGCCTTGATGCCCAGCGCCAGCACGATGTTTTGCACCAGAATGGTGTGTGTGGCACGGGATAGTCGTACAAATGCGGGCAGGCGGGCGGGGTCGTCATCCATCAGTGCCACATCGGCGGTTTCGATGGCGGTATCCGACCCCATCGCGCCCATGGCAAAGCCGATGTCGGCGCGTGCCAGTGCCGGTGCGTCATTGATGCCATCCCCCACCATGCCCACCAGGCCGTCCCGGCCCAGATGGGCAATGATGTCGGCCTTGTCCTGTGGCAGCAGTCCGCCATGGGCTTGGTCAATGCCGACAGCAGCAGCAATGGCGCTGGCGGTTTGCTGGTTGTCCCCACTGAGCATGACGGTGCGGATGCCCAGCTTGTGCAGCTGGGCAATGGCGTCCCGGCTGGCGGGGCGGATGGTGTCTGCCACGGCAAACAGGGCCAGCACCCGCTCTTCATCCATCAACATCACCACGCTATTGCCATCTTGCTCACGGGCAGCTACCCAACCCTCAACTTCGGGTGTATTCCGGCCAAGCTGACCGGCCAGCGCCAGGTTGCCCAGCCACAGCTGACGTTCGGCTATCACCCCGTGAATGCCACGGCCGGTGATGGCACCAAACTGGCTGACTTCCTGCAGGGCGATGCCGTCTTGCTCTGCCGCGCGCAGCAAGGCGCGGGACACCGGATGGTCGGAGCGGCTGGCAAGGCTGGCTGCCAGGCTGCGGCAGCTGCTGGCGTGTTCAGGCTCCACTGCCTGCCATGCAGTCTGTTCCGGCTTGCCATGGGTAATGGTGCCGGTCTTGTCCAGTGCCAGTGTACGCAGCTTGCGGCCTTGTTCCAGCCAGACGCCGCCCTTGATCAGTATTCCCTGACGGGCTGCAGCGGCCAGGCCGCTGACCACGGTAACCGGGGTGGAGATGACCAGCGCGCACGGGCAGGCAATCACCAGCAGCACCAGCGCCTTGTAGATCCAGGCCAGCCAGTCGCCCCCCGCCAATAGTGGCGGCAGGATGGCCAGCAAGGTGGCCAGCGCAAAGACGGTCGGGGTATAGATGCGGGCAAAGCGGTCGACAAAACGCTGGGTGGGGGCCTTGGCATCCTGTGCCTGCTCTACCGCATGACGGATGCGCGCCAGCATGGTATCGCTGGCGGCAGCGGTGACGCGGTAGTCGAAAGCGCCGTTTTCGTTCAGCGTACCGGCGTAGACGCTATCGCCAGCCTGTTTTTCCAGCGGCATGCTTTCGCCGGTCATGGCGGACTGGTTGACCGTGGAATGACCGCTGATGATGACGCCATCCAGTGCAATGCGCTCGCCCGGCGCCACCCGCACTACTGCGTCCAGCGGAATGTCGTCCACCGGCATGCTTTGCCAGCTGCCATCGCTGGCCTGCATGGTGGCACTGGGCGGTGCGAGCTGCAGCAGGCTGTCAATGGCATGGCGAGCCCGCTCCAGCGACCTGGCCTCGATGCGCTCGGCCAGGGTGAACAGCACCATCACCATGGCGGCTTCCGGCCATTGCTGCAGCAACAGCGCGCCGGTAACGGCAATGCTCATCAGGGCATTGATGTTGAGGGTGAGGTGACGCAGTGCTATCCAGCCCTTGCGGTAGGTGCTGATGCCGCAAATGGCAATCGCTGCCAATGCCAGCAAGGCTGCCAGCCATGCCGGTGCGCTCAGCCAGTCACACAGTTCTGCCGTCAGCGCCAGTACACCGGAGGTGGCCAGCGGCCACCAGGGGGCAGGGGCAGTTGCGGAATCGGCCGGGGGCAGGGTGCCTGCCTCGGCTGCGGTTTCCGGGTTGAAGCCCAGCTCACGCAAGGCGCTCAGAATGGCAGGCAGTGCTGCCTTCTGGTGCGTGACTGTGAGCATGCGCTGCATCAGGCGGAATTCCAGCGCGACAACTTCGCTCATGGCGTCCAGCTGTTTGCGGATCAGCGCTTCTTCGGTGGGGCAATCCATTTGCAGGATGCGGATGGGCGTAACCGTCAGCTCGCCTTCACTGCGCGCTCCGGCCAGTGTTTCCAGCGGCGCGCTGGTGCTGCCGCAGCAGTGGTCGTGGTGGTGGTCAGCATGCTTGTGTCCATCCTGTCCGTGGCCATGATGGCTGTGGACAGGTTTGTCGTGCGGGGCGGGAACACGCTGGTAGCTGGCTTGCATGCTGGTCTCCTGTGTTGCATTGGCATACAGTTAACACCCTGTAGTAACTTCAAGGTCAACAGCTAAAGGAGAGTGCAATGAAAATTGGTGAATTGGCCAGACTGGCGGACTGTACCAGCGAAACCGTGCGCTTTTATGAAAAGACCGGGCTGTTGCCACCGCCACAACGCGAGGCCAACAACTATCGCAGCTATGGCGAGCGCCATCTGGAACGGCTGCGCTTTATCCGTAACTGCCGGGCGCTGGACATGACGCATGAGGAAATCCACCAGTTGCTGTCACTGATGGAGGACCCGCAGTCCGATTGCGGCGGGGTGAACCAGGTGCTGGATGCGCATATCTGTCATGTGGATACGCGCATTGCCGAGCTGGTGCAACTGAAAGCGCAGCTGGATGAACTGCGCCAGCGCTGCCAGCAGACACAGGCGCTGGACGCCTGCGGCATCTTGCAGGGTCTGGCCGAAATGGAAACCGCCGCCCGTCCGGAGCGCCATACCCATCTGTAAACGGGTATGGCTGCAGGACAAAGCGGGTAGCGTTACACCTGATACTGCGCCACGGTGTTGAGTATGGTTCTGGCCTGCTTGTGCAGTTCACGTGCGGCATCGGCCGAACTGCTGGCGGCAGACGAGTTTTCCTCTGCCATCTGGGCAATCTGTTCCACCCGCTGGGCAATGGTGGTGCTGGTGCTGGTCTGTTCGGAAATGCTGTGGGAAATGTCATGCACCAGTTCCCTGGCCTGCTGGGTATTGTCCTGGATGCGTTCGATGGCGCTGTTTGCACCGCGTGCGGCATCGGCTTCCTGATTGGCGCG
The DNA here is from genome assembly GCF_016429185.1 of Aquitalea sp. ASV11. Lineage (NCBI taxonomy): Bacteria > Pseudomonadati > Pseudomonadota > Betaproteobacteria > Neisseriales > Chromobacteriaceae > Aquitalea > Aquitalea sp. ASV11. Next base: position 111,814 of record NZ_JAELUD010000004.1, on the reverse strand, counting down.
CTCCACCACGCGTTCCATGCTGCCAACAGCATCCTGTGTGCCTTGCTGCATCTGGCTGATGACCGTGGAAATTTCCGTGGTGGACTTGGCCGTGCGTTCTGCCAGCTTGCGCACCTCATCGGCCACCACGGCAAAGCCCCGGCCCATTTCACCGGCCCGTGCCGCTTCGATGGCAGCATTGAGCGCCAGCAAATTGGTTTGTTCGGCAATTTCCTTGATGATGTTCATCACCGTGGCCACCGTCTGACTGTCCTGCCGCAAACTGGCCACCTGGCTTGCTGCCTGGCGGATGGATTCGGAAACCGCCGTGATGCCGCTTACCGTGGCCAGAATCACCTGTCCGCCCTGGCTGGCGGTATCGCCTGCGGCACTGGTTTGCTGGTTGGCCTCCAGCGCGCGGTCGGACACATGGTTGATGCTGACCGTCATTTCCTCAATGGCTGCTGCCATGGCGGCTGCAGCTTCGCTTTGCAACTCGGAACTGCGGGCAATCTGCGTGGTGTTGCTGGCCATGCCCTCAATGGCCTGGTCGACGGATTCCACGCTGCGGCGGATATCCTGGAAACTGTCCTGCAATTGTTGCAGCAGGGCATTGAATGCCATGGCTGTTTCGCCCACTTCATCCTGGCGCATCACTTTCACCCGCAGGCGGAAATCCAGCGCCTCACGCACATTGAACATCACATTGCGCATGCTCAGCAGGCTGCTGCGAATGTGCCGGAACAGGCTGCCACCCAGCAGCGCACAGCCCAGCAGGCAGGCAGCAATGACCGCAATCGACATGGTGATGGCCTGCTGATAGGCCTGGTGGTTGTCATCGGCCAGCTTGCCCGCCAGCCGGTAGTTGAATTGCATGTGTTCCTGCAGGTTCTTGCTCAAGGCCGCAGTCGCCGCACGCATATTGCCGCCGGTGATGGCTTGCTCGGCTTCCTGGGTCTTGTGCTGACGTGACAGCTGCAACAAGGCATCGCGGGCGCTGCGATAGCTGGCCACCAGCTTGCGGTCCTGCTCCAGCAACTGGCGATCCTCGGCGTTGACGATCAGGTCTTTTTCGTAACGGGCTGCGGCTTCATCAAAGCGTTTGTCCTGGGTATTGATGGCCTGTTGGTCTTTTTCTTTCTGACTGTCGTTTTGCGCAATGACATGGCGGTAGGTGCCGGTGCGCATCTGGGTCAGTGCATCCTGCATTTCATCCAGCGCAATGATGCTGGGGAAGGTATTGGCAGTCAGATATTCGAAGCGGGTATTGGCTTGCTGTTGCTGATACAGGCCAAAGCCGCCCACACCCATCAATGCCAGCAAGGCAATGCCCAGTGTCAGTGCCAGTCGTTGCGAAATATTCACGAAGCGCTCCCTGTCCTGAATTGTGTCGGATGACATACTGTCTTTATAGACGGGAGGGTTGTGGCGACAAGTTACAGGAAATCAATCTCTTGCCGAATGACAAACAAGTGGCACTCCGTAGACTACGGCCTGTTGCTATGCCGTAAGGTGACAGTCCTGCTGGCTGATGACACCCCAGATGGCAAAGTCCTGGCCGTAATCCGCCTCTATTGGCGGGTAGTCCGGGTGAGCGGCCAGCAGGCATAGCCGTTGCCCGTTGCGCTGCAGGCGACGCACCATGAATTCGCCATCCACGGCGGCCAGCACAAGATTGCCTTGTACCGGGCTGCGCTGCGCATCGATGGTAAGGATATGTCCGGCAGCAATACCGGCGCCGCTCAGCGAGTGGTCGGGCATGGTCAGATAGAAAGCCTGGCTCTGATCCGGGTTCATGGTGTTTGTCATGATGAAGCTCCGCACTGTTGATTATGAAATTGTACAAAATCAAAACCAACAGGGCAAGCAGTCAATATCCATGTGCAAACAGTTTGAAGCAGGTAGGGCAGGCAGGGCCCCTTGTGGCAGATATGACAAATTTTCCTTGCTGGAGCAGGCTCTGGCTGGTTAACCTTCCAGCTTGAGACTATTCACCTTTTGCGGCGCAGGAGCCTTGCATGACCAAACAACAACTCATTGCCATTCTTTCCGAAAAAACCGGCTGCAGCAAAGTCGATGTCCTGCGCTTCATGGATGCGCTGGAGCAGACCATTCGTGATGAGCTGGTCAGCGGTGGTGAGGTCACGCTGGCCAGTACCGGCAAGTTCAAGGTGAAAAATACCGCGGAGCGCAATGGCCGCAACCCGAAAACCGGCGAAACCGTGCTGATCCCGGCAAAGCGCAAGGTGGTGTTCACCCCTATCAAGCTGCTGAAGGAAGCCGTAGCCGGCTGATCGGCCATGCCGGCTTGACCGGTATTGGACATGAAAAGGACGCCATGGCGTCCTTTTTTCATGCGTTCGGTCTATTTTGTGTGTCGGGCTGGATTGTTGCCTGAAACTGATCAATAACTAGAGAGAGCAGTAATAAATCTATTCAGTCAGTGTTTTATTTGATGTGTCGGGGATAAATATGCATGAAACAAAGCGTTAATTGCGTCATCAATGCCAATATTGTGCATCGGCCTGTTGAAAATGCCGGATGCATTTGAAATTGGTATTGACGTGTCGGATTGAAGCCGGGAACATTGCAGCACGCCGGTGACCACCAGAGGCGGTCGTGTCAGCTAGCAATGTGTGGTTTTAAGTAATTATAAGAACAGGATCCTCCATGCGTACTCTCCGTTCCAGAATGCTTGCATTTGTACTGATGATTCTGGTAGCCATTTCGCTGCTGTTCTGCGGTGTGGCCTACTGGAAGATGAAAGAAGCACTGCTTTCTTCCATCAGTGACCAGATTGTCCAGACGGCCAATAACAAGGTCAGCTTCATTACCGAGTGGGTTTCCACTCGTCAGAATATCGTCGGCTCTGCCTTGCTGCACTTTACCGAAGGGGACATGAAACCCATCCTTGACCAGTCGCAGGTGGCTGGCAAGCTGGATGACATGTATGTCGGTGAACCCAGCAAGAAAATGACGCAATTCACCGGTTCCACGCCAGTGCCTCCGGGCTATGACCCGACCGGCCGTCCGTGGTACCTGGCGGCCAGCAATTCGCAGGAAGCCATTGCTACTGCGCCTTACATTGACGCCGCTACCAAGAAGCCCATCATCACCTTTGCCAAGGCCCTGCGCAAAGATGGCCAACTGGTGGCCGTGGCCGGCGGGGATGTCTCCCTGGCGCGTGTGGCCGACGAAGTGGTGTCCTCCAAGCTGCCGGGTGACGGCTTTGCCTTCCTGATTACCGGTGACGGTTCGGTGATTGCCCATCCGGTCAAGGATTCGGGCATGAAGAAAATCAACGAAGTGATGCCCGGCTTTGATCTGAACAGCGTCAGCAAGGACGGCACACTGCAAACCATCAACCTGAACGGCGAAGCCAGCATGACTGCGCTGTATCCGGTGGGCAAGACCGGCTGGCTGCTGGGCGTGGTGGTACCGGTGGCGGCGGCTACCGTGTCGGTGACTCACCTGATCGAGCTGATGATCGCGGTGCTGATTGGCGGTGTGGTGGTGGTGGCCTTGCTGGCAACCATCGGTGTGGCCCGCATGCTGTCCGGCCTGACCGAACTGCGCGATGCAATGCGTAACGTAGCCAGCGGCGATGGCGACCTGACCCTGCACCTGCCGGTACGCTCGCACGATGAAGTCGGCCAGATTGCCGAGGCCTTCAATGCCTTCGTCCACAAGCTGCATGGCATGTTTGTGTCGGTGCGCAACGATGCCGAAGCGCTGGCACGCGATACCGCAGCACTGCATCAGGCCGCCGAAAGCATTGCTTCGGACTCCCGCGTACAGTCCAATGAACTGTCGGCGACGGCGGCAACGATCGAAGAGATCACTGTCAGCATCAACCACATTGCCGACAATGCCGGGGAAACCGAAGTGCTGGTTGCTTCCACCCGTGAAAACTCGGAAGACTCCTACCAGGCCATGGAGCAAGTGGCACGCGAAGTGCAGTCCATCGTGCAGACGGTGGATGCCCTGCAAAGCGCCATGGGCGACCTGTCTTCGCATTCCGAACAGATTCGCGGCATTGTGGCGGTGATTCGTGACATTGCGGACCAGACCAACCTGCTGGCACTGAATGCGGCCATTGAAGCGGCACGTGCCGGTGAGCAAGGCCGTGGCTTTGCCGTGGTGGCGGACGAAGTACGCAAGCTGGCCGAGCGGACTGCATCGGCCACGGTGGAAATCGCGCAGATGATCAACAGCGTGATGAGCCAGACCGAAGTGGCAATCGGCCATACCAGCAAGACCAACGAGCGTGTTGCCACCGGGGTGGCGATGTCGCGTGAAGCGGCCGAGAAGGTGGGCCGCATCAAGGCCAGCACGCAGGACATTGCCAGCCGCATGTCGGAAATCACCAGCTCCACCAAGGAACAGAGCACGGCTACCACGGTGATGGCGCAAAGTGCAGAGCGCATCAACACCAAGGCACTGGAAAGTGATGAGAACGTGCAACGCATTCTCACCATCATTCAGGACCTGTCGCGCCGTGGTGGTGATTTGCGTAACCTGGTGTCGCAGTTCAAGCTGTAAGCCCGCACGCAGCAATCCCAAAGAAAAACCCCCGCTAGCCGGGGGTTTTGTTTTTTCTGCCTGCAGGAAAACCGGCAGCACTCAGTTGCCCTGACCCTCGTCGTCGGCATAGTTGGCGCGAATCCGCAGGATTTCCGGCAAGGCCTTGCGAAAAGCGGCAATCAGTTGTGGGTCGAAGTGCGCGCCGGACTGGCCGTACATATAGTCCAGCGCTTCTTCAAGCGGCAGGGCCTTTTTATAGGGACGGGCCGACAGCAGCGCATCAAATACATCGGCAATGGCCACGATGCGCCCGGCCAGTGGAATGGCCTCGCCACGCAAGCCGAACGGATAGCCACTGCCATCCCAGCGCTCGTGATGGCTCAGCGCAATGATGCCGGCGGTTTGCAGCAGCTCGTCATCGTGGCTGCCAATGATGTCCGCCCCCATTTGCGGGTGCTGTTTCATCAGCTTCCATTCTTCAGCATCCAGCTTGCCGGGCTTGAGCAGGATGTGGTCCGGAATGCCTATCTTGCCGATATCGTGCATGGGGGCGGCCAGTTGCAGGATTTCCTGCGCCTTGCTGCCCAGGCCCGCCACTTCGGCGATCAGTCGGGTGGCGTGCGCCATGCGGATGACATGGTTGCCGGTTTCATTGTCCTTGAACTCGGCGGCACGCCCCAGGCGCTGGATGATTTGCTGGCGCGAGCTGAGCAGCTCGTTGGTGCGCTGAACCACCATGCGCTCCAGTTCGCGAGCCTGGTCATACAGCGCCAGATGGGTGCGTACCCTGGCCTTGACCACCGGCGGGCTGATCGGCTTGGTGATGTAATCCACCGCGCCGATTTCCAGCCCCAGCTTTTCATCCTCTACCGAGCACATGGCGGTGACGAAGATGACCGGAATGTGCTGGCGGTCGGGGTTGGACTTCAGCCGGCGGCACACTTCATGCCCGCTCAGGCCTGGCATCATCACGTCCAGCAGGATCAGGTCCGGCGGGGTGTCGGAATAGGCAATCTTGAGCGCCTTCTCACCATTGGGTGCCACCTTGATGGTGTATTCGTCTTCCAGGATGGCGGCCAGCAATTCGATATTGTCCGGCACATCATCGGCAATCAGGATGCTTTGACGTTGTCTGAGATCAGCCATGGATAATGGGCTTTCGGTTGGCATGCATGGTCAGCTTGCTTGCAGCCGGGCGCGCAGCTGGGCCAGCTGCTGCAAGGCGGCTTCGTATTCATATTGTCCCGCCTGACGTGACAGCTGTTCGGCGGCGTCGGCGGCTTCGTGATCAGCCAGGTTGCGGAACAATTCCGCCGCGGTCTTGCTGGCGCGGATGTCATCGTCACGCAGTTGTTGTTCCAGCGTATCCAGCAATGCACGGATGCTGTCTTCACCGGCCAGCGGAATGGCAGCTGCTGGCGTCTGCTCCTGCTCCAGCTGCGCCAGCAGGGCTTGCAATTGCTGCTCCAGCCGGCGGATGGCCTGGTCGCGGCTGTCGATGTCGCTGTCCAGATGGTATTCCGCGTGGCGGCAGGCGGCGGCCAGCGCGTCCGCACCCAGATTGCCGGCAAGGCCCTTCAGGTTGTGCACGATGCGGCGGGCGGTTTCGGTGTCTGCCTGCTGCAAGGCTTGTCGCAGCCGCTGGCAGGCATCGCTTTCCCGCTCGCGGAAGCGATGCAGCAAGCGCTGGTACAAGGTGGTGTCTCCACCCATGCGCAGCAGGGCGGCATCGCGGTTCAGGACGACATCGCTGCTGCGGCCGCTGCCGGGCAGCGTCAGCTTGCCGGGCAGGCTTTGCGGCATGCCGGGGCGCAAGTGGCGCAGCAGGCAGGCATAAAACACCTGGATGTCGATGGGCTTGGCGATGTAGTCGTCCATGCCGGCACTCAGGCAGCGCTGTTCTTCGCCTTCCATGACATTGGCGGTCATGGCGACGATCTTGCTCGCGTTGTGGCGGGTGTCCAGCCGCAACTGGCGCGTGGCTTCCAGTCCGTCCATCACCGGCATCTGGCAGTCCATCAGTATCAGGGCATAGTCCCTGGCGGCGGCCATCGCCACGGCCTGGGCGCCGTTTTCGGCCAGATCAGCCTGTATGCCGACCTGACGCAGTAGCTCCAGAGCCACTTCCTGATTGGTCTGGTTGTCTTCCACCAGCAAAACCTGTGCGCCTTGCAGTAACTGGCGCAGCTGTGCCAGATCCAGCCGCGGCGCATTGCTGCCGACTTGCAGCGCCGGCTGATGACGGCAGGCGGTATGAATGGCGTCCAGCAAGGTGGAGAAGGTGGCCGGCTTGTTGAAAATGCCGTCAACCGTGGTGTTGCCCAGAGCCTGGCTCAGGCTGTCGCAATCGTGCGCGGTGGCCAGCAGGCATACCGGGGTGTCCAGTTGTGTATTGGCCTGGATGCAGCGCAGGGTTTCCACCCCGTCCATGCCGGGCATTTTCCAGTCGATCAGCACCAGCTGATAGGGCAGTCCGGCATCCTGTGCCTGCTGCAGGGCCTGCAAGGCAGCCGTGCCGCTGTCTACCGACCATGCCTCCAGTTGCAGTGCTTGCAGCATGTGGACGAATACTTCGCGCGCTGCGGCATTGTCATCCACCACCAGCGCACGCATGCCACGGATGTCCGGCAGCGTGCTCAGTGCCGGCTCTTTGGCATCCGCCTTGCCAAACTGGCAGGTAAAGCTGAAGCAGCTGCCCTGTCCTGGCTGGCTGCTGACGGTGATATCGCCATCCATCAGTTGCACGATGTGCTTGCTGATGCTCAACCCGAGGCCGGTGCCGCCGTAACGGCGGGTGGTAGAACTGTCAGCCTGCGAGAAGGCCTGGAAAATACAGTCCTGCTGGGCCGCGCTCATGCCGATGCCGGTGTCGCTGACTGCAAAGTGCAGTGTCAGCTTGTCCTGTTCTTCCCGCTCCAGCCGCACGCTCAGCGTCACTTCGCCGGAATCGGTGAACTTGACGGCATTGCCCACCAGGTTGTTCAGCACCTGACCCAGGCGCAGCGGGTCGCCAATCAGCCGGGCGGGAACCGCGCTGTCAATGTCGAACAGCAGTTCCAGCCCCTTGTCCCGCACCCGCAGCGCCATCAGGTCGGCCACCCGGGCAATGACTTCTTCCAGCGCGAATTCGGTTTGCTCGCAACTGAGTTTGCCGGCTTCGATCTTGGAGAAGTCCAGGATGTCGTTGATCAGGCCAAGCAGGCCGTTGGCTGCGGTATTGACCTTCTCCAGATAATTGCGTTGCTGTGGGCTCAGCTGAGTTTGCAGTGCCAGCTGGGTCATGCCGATGACGGCATTCATCGGTGTGCGGATTTCATGGCTCATATTGGCCAGGAATTCGGCTTTGGCACGGGTGGCGGCTTCGGCCTGATGGCGGGCGGCACGGGCTTCCTGCTCGGCAACCTTGATGGCGCTGACATCGACAATCACGCCAATCAGCCCGCCCGGTGTGTTGTCCTCGTGGCGGAAGCCGGTTACCGAATACAGCACGTGATGCAACTGTCCATCGGCAAAGCGCAGCTGTTCTTCACGCGAAACGCGGCTGCAGTTGGCAATGACTGCTTCGTCCTCTTGCTGGAAGATCTGGCGGGCGCTGGCCGGCAGGTATTCCAGCTCCAGCACCCGTTTGCCGATGAAGTTGCTTCTGTCTATGCCGAAGGCCTGCTCGTATGCCTGGTTGCAGCCGATGAAGCGGGTGTCGGCACCCTTGTAGAAAATGGGATTGGGAATGGTGTCCAGCAGGGCTTCCACCAGGGCTACCTGATGTTGCAGGTCGCTGGTGCGCTCGACCACTTTTTGCTCCAGCTCGGCGCGGGCCTGTTGCAGTTCTGAAGTTTTGACCAGCAATTGCTGACGCATTTGCTCCTGCGCGGCTGCCAGCTGGCGCACTTCCAGCCAGGGGGATTGCAAGGCTTCCTGACTGACCGCCTGTTGCAGCTCCAGCTGGCCGAAACGGACGCTGCCCTGCGCCAGTAATTCCAGTGGTCGGGCAAAACGCTGTGCCATGCGCAGTGCCACCATGCCGGCACAAATCAGGGCGGCAATGCTGATCAGTACCAGCAGGATCAGGTCGCTGGCGGTGCCGGGCAGAAAGGAAGACTCCGGCGCAATCACCGCAATCCACCAGGTCTGGTCACTCAGTGTCATGGGCTGAAACAGGCTGAACCACTCCTGCCCATCTGCGGTGAAGCGGCTGGCTTGCCCGGCCAGCTGGCTGCGCAACAGCCAGTGCGGATAGGCATGCGACAGAGGGCCGTTGTTCACCGTGGCCAGCGGGTGCAGTTGCTCGCCCGGCTGCAATTGGCCATCAGCATAGGGCAGGGCTAGCAGGCGGCCCTGTTCATCCAGCAAGGCCAGGGTTTTGGCGCGTTCCGAAGGCAAAGTGCCGGCCAGGCGGGACAGGCTGCTCAGGTTGACGTCATGGCCAATCACGAAGCGGCTGCCGTCACTGGCGGTCCAGCGGGTGGAGACGGTCAGGCCGATCTGGCGCGTAGTGTAGAAGGTATAGGGTCTGGTCCAGACAATGGCCCCGTCATCGTTGCTGGCCATGGCATTGCGAAACCAGGGACGCTGGCGGGCGTCGTAATCCTGCTGCCGAGTCTCGCTGCGGATCAGCCTGCGTTGTCGGTCCCAGAAAAACCAGTAGGTGGTGCGGCCCCAGTGTGCCGGGTCGCTGATGCGATTGGTCCAGCCGCCGTTGGCATCATGCAGCAGCAGTATTTCGCGCCCGGACTGATGTGCCATGTTGACCGAGGCTATCTCGGCGTGGTTTTCGATGATGGGGAAAAAGAAATCGTTGAAGCGTTGCAGTTCGTGACGATTGGCCGCCAGCCATTCGGTCTGGCTGTTCCAGGTGCTGTTGCGGCCCCAGGACTGGCTGGCACGTAAGGTGTCCTGCACGCTGGACAGCAAATGCTGGGTGCGGGACTGCAATTGCTGGGCGGAAATCTGCATTTCCGACTGGGCCAGGCTGTCGACAGTGCGCTGCACGATCAGGTGATAGCAGCCAAAGGCGAATACCAGGATGGACAGCAGGATCAACCCGCACATGCGCAGGACCAGACTGCTGGCGAAAGTCTTTTTCAATCAGCGCTCCAATACCGGCGTACTGTGCTGTGCTGCGATGAGGGGAGAAGTGTTTGCCGGCCCGGTTGCGCCTGATTCAGAGGGGCGGAGCTGGCGATTTCCGTAGCGGCTTCATGATATTAACATGGCGGAAATCGCAAACTCAATTGTCATTGCAGATTGATTGCAGCCCCCGCCGGGGCTGGCTTCAGGGCTGGTTTCAGGATTGGGCCGCCTGGGCCGCGCGCAGCTTGTCCTTCTTGCTCATGCGCTTGCCCTTGATGCCGCCGTTGCCGTCGGCAAGCGGGGTGCTCGCTGGTGCATCCTGCGGTTCGAAACCGGCAATGCGTTCACGCTCAAGCTGGAGCTGTTGGCGCTTCTCGATCAGGCGGAAGTGGGCGGCGTTGTCGGCACAGACAAAGCTGATGGCTACGCCGCTGGCACCGGCACGGCCGGTACGGCCAATGCGGTGGGTGTAATCCGCAGGTGAGCGCGGCAGGTCGTAGTTGACCACCATCTCCAGCCGGGCAATGTCGATGCCGCGGGCCGCCACATCGGTGGCCACCAGTACTTGCAGCCGGGCAGCCTTGAAGTCGGCAAGTACCTGGCCACGCTGGCCCTGGCTACAGTCGCCGTGCAGGGCGGCGGCACGGATGCCTGCCTGTTGCAACTTGCCGCTGACGCGCTCGGCGCTGTGGCGGCTGGCAACAAATACCAGCGCCCGTTCCGGTGTTTCGTTTTGCAGCAGATGACGCAGCAGCATGGTACGGCGCGTTGCATCCACTTCGATGGCCCGCTGGCGGATGGCCGGGCTATTTTCAGCCGAGGCCGGGATGTCTATGGTTTGCGGCTGTTGCAGCAATTGCGTGGCCAGCGTGCGCAACGCTGGCGGGAAGGTGGCGGAAAACAGCAGGTTCTGCCGGTAGGGTGGCAGCAAGTCCAGCAACTGCTTGATTTCGGCAGCAAAGCCCAGGTCCAGCAAGCGGTCGGCCTCATCCAGCACCAGGGTACTGACGGCAGACAGACTCAGCGCATTGTGTTGCAGCAAATCCAGCAAGCGGCCGGGCGTAGCCACCACGATGTCGGCACCACCGCGCAGGGCCATCATCTGCGGATTGATGGAAACCCCACCATAGGCCACTACCACCTTGGGATGGCGCGGCAGGCTGTCGCCCAGTTCGCGCAGGGTGGCACCCACCTGGATGGCCAGCTCACGTGTGGGCAGCAGGATGAGCCCGCGCAGCTGGCGACGCTTGCTTGTGTGGTCGCTCAGCCATTGTTGCAGCAGCGGCAGGCAGTAGGCTGCGGTCTTGCCCGAGCCGGTCTGGGCGGTAGCCAGCACATCGCCCCCTTGCAGGATGGCGGGGATGGCAGCGTGCTGGATGGCGCTGGGGGTGGCATAGCCTTGGGCAGCGGCGGCATCGGCCAGCGCAGGCTGCAGGCCCAGAGAGGTGAATGGCATGAGCGGGACAGACGAAAGAAGAATGATGGAAGCGGCGGCAAAGCCGGCAGAGGCGCGCAGTATCAGCCTGTCAGCCTGCAGGGTCAAGCTTGCTGCAATCTGGGCGGCAGGCGGGGACGTTTAAGGGTAAAATCCGGGCTCGCCAGCCAAAGTAAAGTGAAGCAATCAGCTCATGGAAGAAACAGAAGTCAAAGACAAACCCAGATATGCCATCGTGGCGTCGGTTCAATTGCCGGAAGTCAGCGATATCGAATTTGCCTCCTCGCTGGCCGAGCTGAGCGAACTGGCCAAGACCCTGGGTTTCCAGGTGGTGCATACCTTTGTGCAGAAGCGTAACGGCTTTGACCGTACCGCCTATCTGGGGGTGGGCAAGCTGGAAGAAATCCACATGTACGTCAATCGCGGCTTGCGCGCTGATGAGCTGGCCGATGCGCCGCCGCAGTTGGACCCGTCCGCCATTGAGATTGATGTGCTGCTGGTGGATCACGAAATTTCCCCGTCCCAGGCGCGCAATCTGGAGCTGGCCGTTGGTTGCGAAGTGATGGACCGCACCATGGTGATTCTGGAAATCTTCCATCGCAATGCCCGTTCGCGCGCGGCCAAGGCACAGGTGGAAATTGCCCGGCTGGGTTATATGGCCCCGCGTCTGCGCGAGGCGGCCAAGCTGGCCGGCCCACAAGGCCGTCAGCGTAGCGGCATGGGTGGCCGTGGTTCGGGTGAGTCACATACCGAGCTGGACCGCCGCAAGGTGCGCGACCGGATTGCCGAACTGCAACGTGAAATCCTGGCGATGGAGCTGGAACGCAAGACCCAGCGTGCCCGCCGTCTGGAACGGCAGGGTCAGGGCCTGGCCGGGGTGTCGCTGGTGGGGTATACCAATGCCGGCAAATCCACCCTGATGCGGGCACTTACCGGTAGCGAAGTGCTGGTGGCCAACAAGCTGTTTGCCACGCTGGATACCACGGTGCGCGCCATCTACCCGGAAAGCGTGCCGCGCGTGCTGGTGAGCGATACCGTGGGCTTCATCAAGAACTTGCCTCACGGCCTGGTGGCCTCGTTCAAATCCACGCTGGAAGAAGCGCTGGATGCGGGCCTGCTGCTGCATGTGATCGACGCCAGCGACCCGGGCTTTGAACGCCAGCTGGAAGTAACCGATACCGTGCTGCATGAAATCGGTGCCGACGAAGTGCCGCGTATCCGCGTGTTCAACAAGATCGACCACGTGGCGGACGAAAGCGGCTGGCGTGCCGAGCTGGAACAGCGTTACCCCGGCTGCGTGGTGATGAGTGCGCGTCGTCCGGACGATGTATCCGCCCTGCGTGCCCGTATCGTGGCTTTCTTCCAGCAGGATCTGACTGAAGATGAAATCCTGTTGCCGTGGTCGGCCCAGCAACTGCGTGGCGAAATCTACAGCCACTGCCAGGTGCTGGAAGAACGGGCAGAAGAAGAGGGCAGCTGGTTCCGCGTGCGTGGAGAGGCAGAGCAATTGCGCCGTCTGCACGAAAAGCTCAACCCCGGTTCTGGCGGGCGGGAAAAGGAATACTGGGAAGTCTGAATCCGGTTTTCTGAACATAAAAGCCCATGTTGTCGCAACATGGGCTTTTTGTTGTGCTGTTGCGTCAGCCCGGCACGCCCAGAATCACGCTGGATGCCTTGAAGATGGCGGTGGCGCTGCAGCCGGTCTGCAAGCCCATGTCTTCGGCACTGCCATTGGTGATGATGGCGGCGATGCTGACCCCGGCGGCAATTTCGATCACCACTTCGCTATTGACCGCTCCCGGAATCAGCCGGCTGACCGTGCCACGCAGCTGGTTGCGTGCCGACAGGCGGATGTTGTCATCCCCAGTGCCGTCATCCCCGGTGCCGACAATCACCGATGAAGCCTTGATCAGCGCATAAGCCGTCACCCCCGGTTCCAGCCCCAGGCTGGCGACGCTGTCGTGGGTGACCACGGCCACCAGGCGCAGGCCATCGGTGATTTCCAGTTCAACTTCGTCATTCACCGCACCGTTCCTGACGGCCACCACCTTGCCCAGAAACTGGTTACGCGCGCTGGTTTTCATGCTCATGCCTCCCAAAAGCAGCAAGTCGTCGGCCATGCCGCTGGCCTGACGCTGCAGATTGCGCAGGAACTGCTGATGTTCCCGCTCGATGATCTGGTAATTTGCCACCAGTTGACGGCCACGAGCGGTCAGCCGGGTACCGCCACCGCCCTTGCCACCGGACAGCCGCTCCACCAGCGGCTCACCGGCGAGATTGTTCATGTGGTCGATGGCATCCCATGCAGCTTTGTAGCTCAGTCTGATATCGCGCGCTGCCTGACTGATGGAGCCGCAGACATCGATTTGCGCCAGCAAGGCCAGATGTTGCGGGCTGCCGAATTTCTCCCCGGCCAGGTTCAGCCACAATGCGCCTTGCAGGGTGATGTCCTGTTGCTTCATGTCAGATTTCCTGTCCCGGATGGGTGGCAAACGGTGCGCTCCTGATTTCTATGACATTCAGGTGGCTTGAGGTCTGGACGACCCAGCTGCTCTCCCAGCTCTGCATAGAGGAAATTCTTCCATTTGGCATCGCCCCGATTGCGCACATGCAAGGGGTAGAGATAGCACTGCAACAGCTGGTTCAGCTCGTGTCGGGACGACAGGCCCATGTCCTGCCACAGGTGGCGGCTGCCCAGGCTGGCAACGGCCACTGCATGTGCCAGCCAGCGGCCATGCAGTGGATTTTCCGCCGCCGAGCGGTTAACCAGCAGCATGAGCAGCAAATCATTATGCAAGGGTGGGCGCTGTGCCTGCAGTTGCTGGTACTGGGCATCGGGCAAGGCTTCCATGGTGCCAAGCTCTGGCGCGCAGGTGGACAACACCTCCAGAAAGTCCGCTTGTGACAGGCCCAGTGTCCAGGCAAACAGTGGCAGCTCACCATCCTGTGCATTGCGCAGCACACCCAGCACCGCACGGCTGAGCAGACTGAAGGTCTGTTGTTGCCGGGAATCATCCATGGAGCGTCTCCGTCAGGTCCGCAGGTGGCTGACCAAGCCTGCCTTCCTGCAGGTATAGGGTTTGCTGGCCGAATGCGCGCACGTCTGCCGCATCGTGGGTAATCAGCAGCATGGGAATGGACAGCCGTTGCAACAGTTCGGCCAGCTCGCCGCGTAATTGCTGGCGCAGCGCCGGATCCAGCGCGGAGAACGGCTCATCCAGCAGCAAGGCACGCGGCTGGGCCACCAGCGCGCGGGCCAGTGCGGTGCGCTGGCGCTGGCCGCCGGACAGGGTGGCCGGCAGTTGATCGGCCAGTGTTTGCAGGCCGAAAGCTTCCAGCCAGTAATCAACAGCCTCCAGCTGGCGGCGGCGTCCGGGGTTGAGCCAGCCGCGCTGCAGGCCAAAGCCGATGTTCTGCCGTACGCTCAGATGCGGAAACAGCGCGTAATCCTGAAACAGATAGCCCAGCTGCCTTTGCTGTGGACTCAGGCAGATGCCCTGTGCGCTGTCGAACAGACTGCGGCCATCCAGCCGGATGTGACCGGCATCAGGGCGGTGCAAGCCGGCAATGGCCTTGAGCAGCAGGCTCTTGCCTGCGCCGGACGGGCCATACACCACCAATTGCTGGCAGCGGCTTTGCAGGGAAATATCCAGCGAGAAGCTGCGCTGACCGCTGTGCAGGGTGTGGCGGATGGAAAGATCAAAGCGGGGTGTTGTCATGTCAGCGCTCCGCCACCCGGCCCGGAGCCAGCTTGCCGGCCAACAGCAAAACCAGCACACAGACCAGCGATGTCACCAGTACCAGCCGGTTGGCGCTGTCGTCCTGTCCTGCTTGTACTGCCTCATAAATGGCTACCGACAAGGTCTGGGTCTTGCCGGGAATACTGCCCGCCACCATCAGCGTGGCACCGAATTCACCCAGTGCGCGGGCAAAAGCCAGCAGCAAGCCAGCCAGTATTCCACGCCAGGCCAAGGGCAGGGTGATGCGAAAGAAAATGCCGATTTCCGAGATGCCCAGCACGCGGCCGGCCTGTTCCAGCTGGCCGTCCACCGCTTCAAATGCCGCGCGGGCTGGTTTGTATACCAGGGGAAAAGCTACCAGCGCGGCGGCAATTACCGCACCTTGCCAGGTGAAGATCAGGATGATGCCAAACTGCGCCTGTAGCCAGCCGCCCAAGGGGCCGCGTCGGCCCAGCAAGGTGAGCAGGTAATAGCCCAGCACGGTGGGCGGCATCACCATGGGCAGGGTCAGCAAGGTGTCCAGCAGATTACGGCCGGGAAAGCGGCCACGTGCCAGCAACAAGCCTACCCCCACGCCCAGCAACAGGTTGAGCAGGGTGGCGCAGCCCGCCACCCGCAGCGACAGGCCCAGTGCTGTCCAGGCCGGGTCATTCATCCAGTCAGTCATGGTCAGGGTTTGCTGAATCCATAGCGGGCCAGAATGGCCCGGGCGGCTGGCGACAACAGATAGCTGACAAAGCGTTGTGCCTCGGCGGCATTGGCCGCGCTGGTGGTGCGCGCCACCGGGTAGCTGATGGTTTCATCCAGCGGCACGGCAAACGCTACTTTTACCTTGTCCGGCATGATGGCGGCGTCGGTCTGGTAGACAAAGCCGGCCTCCACTTCGCCACGGGCTACGTAATCCAGCGACTGGCGTACGTTCTGGGTATTGATGGCCTTGGCTTCCACCGCTGGCCACAGGTGGGCATTTTCCAGCGCCCGCTTGGCGTAGCGGCCTACCGGCACGCTGGCCGGAACGCCCAGCGCCACATGCTTGATGGCAGGCTGTTGCAGGTCGGACAGTTGTTGCAGCTTCAGCTTGCTGTCGGCAGGCACAATCAGCACCAGCGTATTGCGGGCAAAGTCCTTGCGCTCGGCACTGTTCACCAGTTTCTGCTTGACCGCGCTGTCCATGGTTTCCTGATCGGCCGAGGCAAACACATCCACCGGTGCTCCCTTGGCCATTTGCTGCAACAGCGCGCCGGAAGCGGCAAAGTTGAAGTTGACCTTGCTGCCCGGATTTTTCGCTTCAAAACCCTGGGCAATATCCTTGAAGGCATTGGTCAGGCTGGCGGCGGCAGAAACAGTGATTTCCCCGGCCAGGGTATGTCCTGCCAGCAACATGCTGCACAGGGAAAGGGCAATCCGCCTTGCTTTCATCGGGCACTCCGGTGTGAGGGATGAGTGCGTAATATACCCGGATATATAACGCCAAGAAATAATCCTTCCGGTGAATGGGCAATCGGCCGGAGTTGGTAGCGGTGAATGGTGGGGTTCTGGGGTGTCGCACGAAAAAAGCCCGGGCAGCTGAGTGGCTGACCGGGCTTTGTGACAGAAGCTCAGGCGGCGGGTAATTCTGCACGCCGTGGCAAGTCCGGCCCGCGGCGCGAGCAGGTGATGGCAGCGGCGCGGATGGCAAACTGCAGCAGGGTGTTGATTTGTGCCTGATCCAGCCCGGCCAGCGCGGCCGGACTGGCCAGACCCTGCTCGGCCAGATGGCATAGCAAGGCGGCCTGGAAGGTGTCGCCCGCGCCCACGCTGTCCACCACGTCCACCGGCAGGGCCGGCAGCGACCATTCACCGTGGTGCGGGCTGAACACGGTGACGCCGTCGCCGCCACGGGTCAGTATCACCAGACTGCATTGCCCGCCCAGCCAGCGACGGGCGGCTTCTTCCACCGGCAAGTCCGGGTAGAGCAGTTGCAGGTCTTCGTCGCTGACCTTGATCAGATGGGCATGGTTGGCATGGAAGTCCAGCACGCTGCGCCAGCGGTTCAGGTCCGGCTCCACGTTCAGGCGAATGTTAGGGTCCAGGCTGATCAGCCGTTGCTTGCTTTCACGGGCGACCAGATGTTGCAGGCTGTCACCGGTGGGGTGGCTCACCAGCGCATACGACCCGACATGAATCCCCTGTACCGCATTGCCCAGCTGTGGCAGGTCGGCAAGGCTAAGGCTGGCTTCCGGGGCCTTGTCACCATAAAAGCTGTATTGCGGCTTGCCAGCGGCATCCAGCCCCACCAGCGCCAGTGTGGTGGGCAATTGGCGCAGTTGCAGGTGGCGGCAGTCCACGCCTTCCTGCTCCAGCACGGCAAGCAACTGCCGGCCAAGGAAATCCTCTGACATGCCGCTGAACAGGGCAGCGCGCTGGCCCAGCCGCGCCAGCCCGATGGCGACATTAAAGGGCGAGCCGCCCGGCACCGCCTGATAACGCAGTTGTGGCCAGCAGTCGGCACTGGCGGGCTGATCGACAAAAAAGTCGAACAGCGCTTCTCCACAAACCAGAAACATGTTGTTCTCCTGACTCAATCGTTTGGTAGCGCTTGCAGCCACTGCGCCAGTTTTTCGGTATCGGCGGCAAACAGGCGGATGCCTTCGGCCAGTTTTTCCGTGGCCATTGCGTCTTCATTCAGCGCAAAGCGGAAGCGGCTTTCGTCGATGGCATCGTCCAGCAGGCTGGCAGGCAGGGTGTCGTCGCCCAGGTCCATGTCAGCATGCAGTTGCGGCTGCAACACGCCATCCGCCTGTTGCAGCTGTTGCAGCAAATCCGGGCTGATGGTGAGCAGGTCGCAGCCGGCCAGTGCCAGGATCTGCCCGGTGGAGCGGAAGCTGGCTCCCATCACTTCAGTAGCAAAGCCATGCTGGCGCAGAAGGGCGTAAATGCGCCGTACCGAACGCACTCCGGGGTCGTTGACGCCGGCATGGGCGGCTTCGTCCCAGCTGGCCCCGGCGGTTTTCTTGTACCAGTCGTAAATGCGGCCAACAAAGGGTGAAATCAGTTTGACTCCGGCACGGGCGCAGGCGGCGGCCTGTACCGGGGCAAACAGCAGGGTGAGGTTGCAGTGAATGCCGTCACGCTGCAGCGCGGCGGCCGCCTGAATGCCTTCCCAGGTAGCGGCAATCTTGATCAGCACACGGGAGGTATCTACCCCGGCTGCCTGATACAGGGCAATCAGCTGACGCGCCTTGGCCTCGGTGGCCACGCGGTCGAACGACAGGCGGGCGTCCACTTCGGTGGAGACCCGGCCCGGTACGCTGTCCAGAATGCGCAGGCCAAAGGCAATCAGCAGCGCGTCGATCTGCTGATCCATGGGTAACTGGCGCTTGTCGGCCAGTGTGTCCAGCACCAGTTGGCGATAAGCCGCTTGCTGGGCCGCCTTGAGAATCAGCGAAGGGTTGGTGGTGGCGTCCTGCGGGGCGTACTGGCGGATCAGCTGAAAGTCGCCAGTATCGGCCACCACGGTGGTGTATTGCTTGAGTTGTGCCAGCAAATTCATGCTCAGGCCTCTTGCTGTGGAACCGGTCGGTTCCGGTAGATGTCACGGAAAAGTTGCAGACGGCCTTGCAGCGCCTGATGGCGCTGGGCATCCGGCTGATACACGGCCTGCACCGGTGGCCTGGTGCATACGGTGGGGATATCACCGCCCGCTGCCAGCCAGCCCAGCCGGGCTGCGCCCAGTGCACCACCGGCTTCACTGCCCACATGGGTGACAATGTCCAGTTGCAATGCATCGGCCAGCAGTTGCGCCCAGAACGGGCTGCGTGCGCCACCGCCCACCAGCGACAGCTGGCTGACCTGACTACCGGCGGCACGCAATGCATCCAGCCCGTCCACCATGCCGAAGCTGACGCCTTCCAGCACCGCATAGCCCAGCGCGGCACGGTCGTGCGCCTGGGTCAGGCCCCAGAACACACCGGGGGCAAAGGGGTCGTTATGCGGGGTGCGTTCGCCGGACAGATAGGGCAGGAATACCGGCGCGCTGGCGCGGGCCTCATCCGGCATGGCTTCGATTTCCTGCAGCAGGCTGGCTTCATCCACGCTGGTGAGCTTGCAGAACCAGCGCAGGCAACTGGCGGCGGCCAGCATCACGCTCATCTGGTTCCAGCGGCCGGGCAGGGCATGGCAGAAGGTGTGCAGGGCGGAGGCCGGGTTGGGGCGGAAACTGTCGTCCACCACAAACATCACGCCCGAGGTGCCCAGCGACAAAAAGCCGTCGCCCGGCTGCACCGCGCCGATGCCCACTGCGCTGGCCGCACCGTCACCGGCACCTCCGGCCACGATGACGCCATCCCCCAGCCCCCAGGCGGCGGCGACTTCCGGCAGCAGGGTGCCTGCGGCTTGCAGGCCTTCCACCAGTTGCGGCATCTGCTCGCGGCGCATGCCGGAGGCGGCCAGCAATTCGTCCGACCAGTCGCGTTCGGCTACATCCAGCCACAAGGTGCCGGAGGCATCCGAGGTGTCACACACCTTGGCCCCGGTCATGCGCAGGCGCAGGTAGTCCTTGGGTAGCAGTACGGTAGCGGTGGCGGCAAACAGCTCCGGCTCGTGGCGGGCCACCCACAACAGCTTGGGCGCGGTAAAGCCCGGCATGGCCAGGTTCCCTGCCAAGTGGTGCAGACGCGGCGCAGCAGCCGTCAGTGCCTGGCATTCAGCCACACTGCGCAAGTCGTTCCACAAAATGGCCGGGCGCAATACCCGGTCGTGCTCGTCCAGCAGTACCGCGCCATGCATCTGGCCGGACAGGCCGATGGCGCGCACGCCGGCAAAGGCCGCACCGGCCTTGTCTCGCAGCTTGGCAATGGCCTTGCCGGTGGCCTGCCACCAGTCTTCCGGCTGCTGCTCGGACCAGCCAGGCCGTGGCCGCGACACGCTCAGGCTTTCGCCCGCCACGGCCAGCAGGCCGCCAGCCTCATCCAGCAGGACAACCTTGACTTCCGAGGTGCCCAGATCAATTCCAAGATACATCGCTCTCTCCAGCGGATTACCCGAATCAGCCTGCCTGCATGCCATCCAGCCACTGGTCGATTTTTTGCAGCGCCGCACGCAGCGGCGTCTCCAGTTGAGCGGTGCCAGCCAGGCTGCCCCACAGCATGGGGTCGGCGCAGAAGGCGGCCACCGGGTCGGCGGCGGCCAGCATCTGGCGGCAGGCTGCGGCGTCCATGATACCGTCCTGATAGGTGTATGGCAGCGTATTGGCTTGCCAGCGTTGCAGGAAGCGGAAGAACAGCGCCGGCAGCATGCAGGTGGCCTCCGGCACCGCACCACGCGCTACGCATTGTTGCAAGGTGGGAGCGATGAAACCCGGCACCTTGGAGAAACCATCAGCAGCCACACGCTGGTTGCTGTCGCGGATGTGCGGGTTGCCAAAACGCTCCAGCACGGTGTCGCGGTAGGCAGCCAGATCCAGCGGACTGGGCGACAGGCAGGGGATGACATCTTCGGTTACGTAATCGAAAGCCATCTGGCGGATGGACGGCACGGCCGTGCTTTCATCAATGCTGGACAGGCCAATCAGGGTTCCGGCCCAGGCAATGCAGCTGTGGCTGGCGTTGAGGATGCGGATTTTGGCTTCCTCATACGGCAGTACTGACTCCACCATTTCCACGCCAACAGTCTCCAGCGCCGGGCGACCGGCAATGAAGTTGTCTTCCACCACCCACTGGATGAAGGACTCGCCCATGATGGCGCAGGGGTCGTGCTTGCCGGTGGCCGCCTGTACCCGCGCGACAACTTCCGGCGTTGGGCGCGGGGTGATGCGGTCCACCATGCAGTTGGGGCTGCTGGTATGGCTGTCCACCCAGGCGAGCAAATCCGTTTCGCCACGCAGTTGCAGAAACTGCTTCAGCCCGCTGTGAAAGCGCTCGCCGTTATGGCGCAGGTTGTCGCAGTTGAGCAGGGTGACTGGCGCACCGCTATCCGCCATGCGGGTGCGCAAAATGGCAGCGATGGCGCCATAGATGGTGTTAAGGCCGCCTTGCAGGTCGGCCGCCAGGTCGGCATTGGCGGTATCCAGCTGCAAGTGCTGGTCCAGGTAATAGCCGCCCTCGGTCACGGTGAAGGAAATCACCCGAGTGTTGCTGTCCGCCCCTGCGGCAATCAGCGCGGATAATTGGGCGTCCCAGGGAATGACGGCCTGAATGGCGTGGATTTCTTCATAACGATGCTCACCGGCCGGGGAGATGGTTTCCAGCGTGTACACGCCGTTTTGGGCGGCCAGTTGCTCCAGTAGCGGCGACATGTCAGCGCGGATATTGCCCAGCGCCAGCCGCCAGGCGGGCTGGCCTTGTTTGGCCAGTTGGTCCAGATACCAGGCCTGATGGGCGCGATGGAAGGAACCGGCACCGATGTGCAGCCAGCCGGGCTGTTGTTGGGATGAAGTCATGATCTGTGCTTCCTGTGTTTGGCTTGATCAGGGCGCAGCCGTCCCCGCGCCCTTGCCGGACAGGCAAGGGCGGTGCAGGGGCTGCAATGCTTGAAATCAGTGTTGCGTCGGCGGTGTGGTGCGCGGCATGGCCTCGCCCTGGCTGTCGAACAAGTGGCAGTGGTGCGGCTTGATGGAGAAGCCGATCTGGCTGCCATCGGCCACTTCCAGTGTGTCCGGGATGCGGCTGATCAAGGGTTCTTCGGCACTGGCGGAGGCGGCATAGATATAGGAGAAGTCACCCAGGCCCTCCACCGTGCTGACGGTGGCCTTGATGACGGGATGGTCGCTGTCCAGTTGCAGGTATTCCGGCCGCACCCCGATGCAGACCTTGTCACCGGGCTGGATGCCACGCGCAGCCACGCACACCTGTTGCAGGCCGCCGTTGTTGATCTGCACGGTGACGGTTTCAGCATCGATGGCGCTGACGGTGCCGTCGATGAAGTTCATCTTGGGCGAGCCGATAAAGCCCGCCACAAAACGGTTGGCCGGGTGGTGGTACAGGGTTTTCGGGCTGCCCACCTGCTCGATGCGTCCGGCGGACAGCACCACGATCTTGTCGGCCAGCGTCATCGCCTCTACCTGGTCGTGGGTGACGTAGATCATGGTGGTTTTCAGGTCCTGGTGCAGACGGGAAAACTCCAGCCGCATTTTTACCCGCAGCGCGGCGTCCAGATTGGACAGCGGTTCGTCAAACAGGAACACCTTGGGCTCGCGGGTGATGGCGCGGCCAATGGCCACCCGTTGGCGCTGGCCGCCGGACAAGGCCTTGGGTTTGCGGTCCAGCAGGTGGTCGATATGCAGGATGCTGGCTGCCTTGCGTACCGCAGCGTCGATTTCGCTTTTGGATTTGCCCGCCAGCTTCAGGCCGAAGGCCATATTGTCGTACAGGCTCATATGCGGATAGAGCGCATAGGACTGGAACACCATGGCGATGCCGCGCTTGGCCGGTGGCACGGTGTTCATGCGGTCGTCGCCAATCAGCAAATCGCCGCCGCTGATGTCTTCCAGCCCGGCAATCATGCGCAGCAGGGTGGATTTGCCGCAGCCGCTGGGGCCGACAAACACCACGAATTCTCCATCCTGAATGTCCAGATTGATGTCGCGCATCACTTCCGGGTTGTCGCCATAGCGCTTGCTGACATTACGCAGGTTGACGCTTGCCATATTCATTCTCCTCGGGCGGCTGGGGTCGCCGCTTTTGTCATTGTTGGTGGTGTTGGCACAGCAGGGCCACCAGCTGGGGCAGGCGCTGCATGTTATCAAAAGTAGTGCAGGCCCCGCAGGCCAGCAGCTTGTCGGCCTGGCCGTCGGCCACATGCCCGGCACCGGTAAAGCCCAGTACCGTCATGCCGGCTGCCACGGCAGCGCGTACGCCGGTGACGCTGTCTTCCACCACCAGGCAGTGCTGCGGCGCCACGCCAAAAGCCTGGCTGGCGGCCAGATACAGCGCCGGGTCCGGCTTGGCCGCGCCCACTTCATCGGCGCAGAAAACCCGGTTTTCAAACAGCGGGGCCAGGCCGGTTTTGTTCAGCGCAGCACGTACCCGGTGCCCGGCGCTATTGCTGACCACCGCCCGCGGCAGCGGCACGGCGGTCATGGCGGCGGCCACGCCGGGTATCAATTGCAGGCGTTCGGCCACTTCGCCTTCCACCGTGTCACGCAGTTGTTCGATGTCTGACGCCGACATGGACAGCGGATGGTGACGGGCGATGTCGGCCAGCAGTGCATCCAGCGTCAGGCCAAGGCGCGGCAGGATGGCGGCAGCCACATCGATGCCGGGCAGGCTGGCGGAAAGTTCGCGCTGCAACACTTCAAAGGCGATGGCTTCGGTGTCCAGCAGCACGCCGTCGCAGTCGCTGATCAGATGGGTGAAGGTCTGGCTCACTTGACCGCTCCGAAGGTAAGGCCGCGTACCAGCTGCTTTTGTGCCAGCCAGCCCAGCACCATGATGGGTGCGACCGCCAGCAGGGAAGCAGCAGACAGCTTGGCCCAGAACAAGCCCTCCGGGCTGGAGTAGGAGGCAATGAACACCGTCAGCGGCGCGGCATGCGAGCTGGACAGGTTGATACTCCAGAAAGCCTCGTTCCACGACAGGATCAGCAACAGCAGGCCGGTGGAAGCCAGGCCGGGCAAGGACATCGGCAACAGCAGGTGGAAGATTTCCTGCCAGGTATTGGCCCCGTCAATGCGTGCGGCTTCCAGGATTTCCTTCGGTACTTCGCAGAAGTAGGTAAAGGCCATCCACACCGCGATGGGCAGGTTGATCAGGGTATAGATGATGATCAGCCCGCTGACGGTATCCAACAGCCCGCTGTTCTTCCACAGCAGGTAGACCGGCAGCAGTACGCCCACCGACGGCATCATCTTGGTGGACATCATCCACAGCAGGATTTTCTGGGTACGCGGGCCGGGGAAGAAGGCCATGCTGTAGGCGGCCGGAATAGCGACCAGCAGGCTCAGCACGGTAACGCCCAGCGAGATGGCGATGGAGTTGCCGGCAAAGGACAGGTAGTCGCTGCGGGCAAACACCTCGCGGAAGCTTTGCAGCGTAGGCTGGAAAATCACGCTCAGCTGGTAGGCCTGCTCCTCGGTCTTGAAGGCGGTGATCATCATCCAGAAGATGGGGAAGAACACCAGGATGGCCAGGCTCCAGGCCACGGCGGAGGTGATGCCATAACGCAGGCGGCTGTGGGCGACGCTCATTGCTCGTTCTCCCCTTTGAGGTTGCTGGCCAGCATGCGCACCAGGAATACCGACACGATATTGGCCAGTACCACGGCCAGAATGCCGCCGGTGGACGCCATGCCCACGTCAAACTGTTGCAGGCCCATGGAGTAGATCAAAAAGGACAGAGTGGTGGTGGCCGTACCCGGACCACCCGCGGTGGTGGTGTAGATTTCGGCAAAAATCGACAGCAAAAAGATGGTTTCAATCATCACCACCACGCCGATGGCACGCTTGAGGTGCGGCAGCACGATGTAAAAGAACATGGAGAAGGGGCCGGCACCGTCAATCTGCGCGGCTTCCTTTTGTTCCGGGTCCAGCGACTGGATGGCTGTCAGCAGAATCAGGAAGGCAAACGGCAGCCATTGCCAGCTGACAATCATGATGATGGAAAACATCGGGTACTGGCCCAGCCAGTCAATCGGCTGCAAGCCCAGCGCATGCATGGCAGCGGCCAGCAGGCCGTATACCGGGTGCAGCAGCATGTTCTTCCAGATCAGCGCACTGACGGTGGGCATGACAAAGAAGGGCGCAATCACCAGCAGCCGGGCAATGCCACGACCAAAGAATTCCTGGTCGAACAACACCGCCAGCAGAACACCGCCCACTACCGAAATCAGCAGTACCGCGCCGGTCAGCAGCAGGGTATTGAAGATGGACGGCAGGAAGGACGGGTCGCTCCACAGGAAGCGGTAATTATCCAGCCCGACAAAACCGGACTCGTCCGGGCTGAGCAGGTTGTAACGGGTGACCGAGAAATAGATGGTCATCAGCAGCGGCACCACCGACCACAGCAACAGGCTGAGGACAGCGGGGGACAGCAGCCAGCGCTGTGCCCAGACGGATTTGCGTGCGTTGCCGGCAGCGGCAGCGGCATGGAGCTGGCCGCTGTCAACAGCGGGCAGGGCCTCGCGGGTGGGGGAGTTCATCAATACTGCTCCAGCAAAACGGGAATCACAGGCAGGGCAGGCCAGACACGGGCGACAGGGCTGCGCCCGGCCTGGCCATGACTGCGCTTACTTCTGGTAACCACCTTGCACCACGGCGCGGTTGGCAGCGGCCTGACCGGCCTTCAGCGCTGCATCCACGGTGGTGTTGCCAGCCAGTGCGCCGGAGATGGACTGACCCACCACGGTGCCGAAGGACTGGAATTCCGGAATGCCGACAAACTGGATACCGCTATACGGCACTTTTTTCAGTGTGGCGTCGGTGGGATTGGCCGACTGGATGGCATTCAGCACAAAGCTGGCAAACGGCGCGGCCTTCTGGTACTCCGGCTGCTTGTAGGTGGAAATGCGGGTGCCCGGCGGAACCGAAGTCCAGCCCAGGTCCTTGGCCACCAGCTTGATGTAGTCCTTGGAGGTGGCCCATTGCACAAACTGCTTGGCGGCGGCTTCCTGCTTGGAGGACTTGGGAATGGCCAGCGACCACGACCACAACCAGCTGCTGCCCTTGGGCGTGACACCGGTGGGTGCCATGGCAAAGCCCACCTTGTCGGCCACTTGCGATTCCTTGGGGTTGAACAGCATGCCGGCTGCCACGGTGGCGTCAATCCACATGCCGCACTTGCCGCTGGCAAACAGGGTCAGGTTTTCGTTAAAGCCGTTGGTGCTGGCACCGGGCGGGCCGTACTTTTGCAGCAGGTCCACATAGAAGCCGACCGACTTTTTCCACTCTGGGCTATCGATGGTGGGATGCCATTTTTCATCAAACCAGCGCCCGCCATTGGTGTTGATCAGGGTGGACAGGAAGGCCATGTTCTCGCCCCAGCCGGCCTTGCCACGCAAACAGATGCCATACACGCCACCTTTTTCCTTCAGCGCCTTGGCGTAGTCGGCAATCTGGGTGTAAGTCGGCTTTTCCGGCATGGTGAGGCCCAGCTTGCTGAACAGGTCCTTGCGGTAGAAAGTCATCGAGCTTTCCACGTAGAACGGCAGTGCATACAGCTTGCCACCGTAGGACAGGCCGTCACGCGCGGTTTTCACCACGTCGTTCAGGTCGTAGTCGGCGGACAGCTTGTCCATCGGGTAGAGCCAGCCCTTCTTGGCCCAGATCGGCGCTTCGTAAGTGCCAATCATCATCACGTCGAACTTGCCGCTATTGGTGGCAATATCGGTGGTGACGCGCTGGCGCAGCACGTTTTCTTCCAGCACCACCCAGTTGAGCTTGATGTCCGGGTTTTGCTGCTCGAACGCCGGTGCCAGTTTTTTCAGCTCGATCATGTCCGGGTTGTTGAGCGCGGCAATGGTGAGCGTGGTGGCCGCACCGGCGGACAGGGAAGCCAGGGCCAGGCTGCCGGCAAGGACAATCTGGCGCAAACGGGACGGGCGTTGGTATTGCTGATGCATGATGTCTGTCTCCTCTTTATTTTTTCAGTACAGCAAGGTTGCACTACAGCGGGTTAATGTCCGCAAGCGGACGGGAAAATCTGCATGGCCGGGCGCGAGGGCTCAGCTCATCCAGTTGCCACCGTCCACGTTCAGCGTCTGGGCGGTGATGTAATCGGAATCGGCCGAAGCCAGGAACAGGGCCGCACCGGTCAGGTCTTCCGGCAGGCCCATGCGGCCCAGCGGCACGGCTTCGCCCACCAGGCGTTTTTTCTCGCCGGGCTGGCGGCCTTCGTAGCGGGCAAACAGCGCGTCGACATCCTTCCACATCGGCGTATCCACCACGCCGGGGGCGATGCCGTTCACATTGATGCCATGCGGAGCCAGCGCCAGGGCGGCAGACTGGGTATAGCTGATGACGGCCGCCTTGGTGGCGCAGTAGTGGGCCACCAGCGCCTCGCCACGACGACCGGCCTGGGAGGAAAGGTTGATGATCTTGCCACCGCGACCTTGTTCCACCATCTGGCGTGCCACGGCTTGCAGCAGGAAGAACATGCCCTTGACGTTGACCGCAAACAGCCGGTCGAAGCTGTCCCAGGATTCGTCCAGCAAGGGGTGCATGTCGAAGATGGCTGCGTTGTTGTACAGGATGTCGATGCCGCCAAAGCGTTCTATGGCAGTGCTGACGATGGCGGCGATATCTTCGCGCCGGGTGACGTCGGCTTGCAGCAAGGCCACGTGTTGTGGGTGTTCCTGTTGCAATGCCTGGAGTTCGTCGTTGAGTTTCAGGTCCACCAGCAGGCAGCTGGCACCTTCTTGCAGATAGCGGCGGGCGACGGCAATGCCGATGCCGCTGGCGGCCCCGGTGAGGATGGCCGTTTTGTTGGCGAGTTTCACTGTGTTGTCTCCGTTGCAGGCTTGATGTTTTGCTTTTAGAGCAAATGCCCTTGTTGTGGGCAAATATTCGATAATTTGAAATTTGCTGTCAAGCGCTTTTTGTGATGGCTGACTGATGCTGCATAGCATCATGATTTCCCGTGACATTTTGCTGCGCCGCACATAAGGGCTGACAGGCTGATCAGGCTTGCCTTGCGCCAGTAATGGGCGGTATGTCGCACGCTGTTGTATCCAGTACGGCGTGGCAGGGCAGTGGCCGTGCATTCACACAGTGCTTGACGCCGGGGGCGGGGGCGGTGGTACAACGCCACACAGTGAGGGCTGGGCCCGACAGGAAAACCGGCAGGAGGGGAGATGGCCAAACAACAGGACAAGCTGGATCAGGCAGCAAGAGCAGCCTGGTTGTATTACGTGGCAGGCAAGAACCAGAACGAAGTGGCCGAGCAGCTGAATGTGTCACGCCAGGTGGCGCAACGGCTGCTGGCTTCGGCAGTGGAGGGCGGTCTGGTCAAGGTGTCGGTGCAACACCCGGTGGCGGATTGTCTGGAATTGGCTGCCGCCTTGCAGGCAAGGTTCGGCCTGAGCTTGTGCGAAGTGGTGCCCAAGGACATGGACTCGCCCGCCGAGCTGCAGCAAAAGCTGGCGGTGGCCGGCGCGCAAATCTTCCAGCGCTATCTCACCCAGGACAAACCGATGGTGGTGGCGCTGGGTTCGGGCCGTACCCTCAAGGCCATCATCGACGAACTGCCGCCGCTGGATTGCCCGCAACACCGTTTGGTATCGCTGATCGGCACCATTGCGCATGACGGTTCATCCAACCGTTACGACGTGGCCTTGCCCGCCTCGCAAAAAACCCAGAGCAAGTATTTCCTGCTGCCCGCCCCCTTGTATGCCGATAACGCAAGCGACCGCGCCTTGTGGTGCAACCACCGGCTCTACCATGTGGTGGAAGGGCTGGCGGCGCAGGCTGATGTGGCGTTCATCGGCATTGGCAGCATTGGCGAGCACTGCGCCTTGCAGGAAGACGGCTTTTTGACCGAGGCCGAGGTGCAGGCCCTGATGGCACAGAATGCCGTGGCTGAAATCATTGGCCGGCCCATCGACAAGCAGGGCCAGCTGGCCGCTGCCGACATCCAGCAGCGCGTCACCAGCCTGCCATTGCAGCATGCCCCGCAACGCCCGGTGATTGCCTTTGCCGGCGGGGAAAGCAAGGCGTCCGCCATTCTGGCGGTGCTGCGCGGTCAGTGGCTGTCCGGGCTGGTGACCGATGAGGGTTGCGCCCGGCAGATTCTGGCCTGGACCGACCAGGCTGCGTCTGGGCGGTAACACAGCGCAGATTGGCTGCGGCATGGCCGCATATCAACCGTTCTGGCAGGAAGACCTCCCTAGAATGGTGGGCAGCAAGACAGACAACACCTGTCGTATCAGCCCATTACCGGAGCAATCGCCATGTACTTTACCCATGCCATCACCCGCCTGCCTGCCGACACCGTTGCCGCCGGGCTGACCACGGCCAGCCTTGGTGTGCCGGATGCCGCGCTCACCCGGCAGCAGTTTTGTGAATACATCGACATCCTGCTGCAACTTGGCCTGACCGTCACCACGCTGCCGGCCTTGCCGGATTTCCCCGATGCCCATTTTGTGGAAGACGTGGCGGTGATGATGCCGGAGCTGGCCATCATCACCCATCCGGGTGCGGCGTCGCGGCGGGGCGAGGTGCACAGCATTGCTCCGCTGATATCGCGTTTTCGCCATGCGGTGTGGCTGGGTGAGGGCGAGCACATGGATGGCGGCGATGTGCTGATGGTGGACAAGCGTTTCTTCATCGGCCTGTCCAGCCGCACCAATGAAGCTGGCATCAGCCGCTTTGCCCGCGAGGTGGAAAAATTCGGCTACAGCGTGCAGGCAGTGCCGGTGGCCTCCGGCCTGCATCTGAAATCGGTGGTGAATTATGTGGGACGCAATACCGTGCTGCTGTCAGCAAGCGCGGCCGATGAACCGGCCTTCCGCGATTTTCGCCATATCGTGCTGGACCCGGCCGAGGAATACGCCGGCAACACCATGTGGATCAACAACACCCTGATCACCCCCAGCGGCTATCCGCATACCTTGCGTCAGCTACAGCAGCTGGACCTGCCCATCATCCAGACCGATACCAGTGAAATCCGCAAGATGGACGGCGGACTCACCTGCCTGTCCTTGCGCTTCTGACGGTGACGCTATTCCGGGCTGCGGCCATCGCGCTTGATGGTTTGCAGCTCGGTAGTGGTCAGGATTTTCTCGATGCGAAACGCCGTGCTGGCCAGCCAGGCGTCGGCCAGCTGGCGATATTCATCAATGTGCTGGCAGGCAATGCGCAGTAAAAAATCCACCGTGCCGCTCACCATCCAGCCATCCTGCACTTGCGGGGTGCGCTGGATTTCGGCAATGAAGGCTTGCTGGGAAACCAGATGGTCGGCCAGCGTCACCTGCGCCAGAATCACCAGTGGCGGTGCACTGCGCGGCAGGTTGACGATGGCGCTGTAGCCCTTGATGATGCCGGCCTTTTCCAGACGGCGCACCCGCTCCAGACAAGGACGCGGGGTCAGGTTTACCTGCTCGGACAGACGCTGGAAGGGCAGGCGGCCATCGCGTTGCAGGATGTCGAGGATTTTCAGATCGATGCGATCCAGGCCATTCTTGTCTGTCATGGGGAACAAGGCTTCATGGGGCGGTGACACAAGAGCGCATTGCAGCGCTGCCAGCGCTGGCTTGTCAAGAATAATGCCGACGGCAAAAAATCCTTGTGCATCGCAGCAGGCGGGGATAGGATCGTCTCTGCCCCTCATGGGCAACGTCGCTCGGACGGTTCCGGGCGCTTACGTGAAAGGCTCACATGGCTTCCTCTGCAGGCAAGCGCCGCTTTGCGCGCATCGATCGTCTCCCTCCCTACGTATTCAATATCACCGCCGAACTGAAACTGGCTGCCAGACAACGCGGCGAGGACATCATCGACCTGAGCATGGGCAACCCCGATGGGGCCACCCCGCCGCATATCGTGGCCAAGCTCAACGAAGTGTCACAACGCCCGGATACCCACGGCTATTCCGCATCCAAGGGCATCCCACGGCTGCGTCGTGCCATTTCGCGCTGGTACAAGGACCGCTACGAGGTGGACATCGACCCCAATAGCGAGGCGATTGTCACCATCGGTTCCAAGGAAGGCCTGGCCCACCTGATGCTGGCCACGCTGGATGGTGGTGATACCGTGCTGGTGCCGGATCCGAGTTATCCCATCCACATTTACGGCGCGGTGATCGCAGGCGCGCAAATCCGTTCGGTACCGCTGGTGCCGGGCATCGACTTTTTTGCCGAACTGGAAAAAGCCATTCGTGGCAGCTACCCCAAGCCCAAGATGATGGTGCTGGGCTTTCCGTCGAATCCCACTGCGCAGTGCGTGGAGCTGGATTTCTTCGAAAAAGTGATTGCCCTGGCCAAGAAGCACGACATCTTCGTGGTACATGACCTGGCCTATGCCGACATCGTGTTTGATGGCTGGAAAGCGCCGTCCATCATGCAGGTGCCGGGAGCCAAGGACATCGCCGTCGAATTCTTTACCCTCAGCAAGAGCTACAACATGGCGGGCTGGCGCATCGGCTTCATGGTGGGCAACCCGGACCTGGTGGCTGCGCTGGCACGGATGAAGAGCTACCACGACTACGGCACCTTCACCCCGCTGCAAGTGGCCGCCATTGCCGCACTGGAAGGCGATCAGCAATGCGTGCGTGATATCGCTGCCAAATACCAGCAGCGCCGCGACGTGCTGGTGAAGGGATTGAACGAGATTGGCTGGGAAGTGGAATGCCCCAAGGCTTCCATGTATATCTGGGCGCGCATTCCGGAGCAGTGGCGTGCACTGGGCTCGCTGGAGTTCGCCCGCCTGATGCTGGAAAAGGCCAAGGTGTGCGTGTCACCCGGCATCGGTTTTGGTGACCAGGGTGATGAATACGTGCGTTTTGCGTTGATTGAGAACGAAGCGCGTATCCGCCAGGCCTTGCGCGGCATCAAGGCCATGTTCAAGGAGCAGTGAACTGCGGTTTGCATGTCAAAAGGCCACGCTTGTCAGCGTGGCCTTTTTTGTGTGCGTTCACACCTGGAAGCGCGCCACCAGTTTTTCCATGTCGGTGGCGATTTTTTCAACTGCATCGGCCGACTGCGCCGTGCTGTGCGCGGTAGCGCTGGCTTCTTCTGCATGCTGGACAATGGTTTCCACTTTTTGCGCCACCTCGGTAGCGGCAGCGGCCTGTTCGTGCAGGGCGGTATTCAGTTCGTTGACAATGCCGGCCACCTGCCGCGCACTGTCACGCAAGGCGGATACCGTATCACCAGCTGCATGGGTATTGCTGACACTGGTACTGATCAGCTCCACGCCCTGATCCACGCCATGCACCACATCGCGGGTGGATTGCTGGATGGCATTCACCATCAGGATGATTTCATTACTGGATTGCGCGGTGCGCTCGGACAGCTTGCGTACTTCATCGGCCACCACGGCAAAGCCCCGCCCTTGCTCACCGGCACGGGCGGCTTCGATTGCAGCATTGAGCGCCAGCAGATTGGTCTGGTCGGCAATGTCCTTGATGACAGCGACAATGGATGAAATCTTGGCGGATTCGGTCTGAAGCAGGGCAATCCGTTCGGCGGCATTGCCAACCACCTGTGATATGTCGTTGATCTGGCTGCCAAGGGCGCGCAATGCATCCAGGCCGTTGGCTGCCTGCTGGTCGGACGCGCTGCTCAGGCTGGCGGCTTCAGTCGTGCCATTGGCCACGTGGTTGATGGAAACCGTCAGTTGTTCGGTATTGGCGGCAATGGTGGAGGCAGCTTCACTTTGCAGGCTGGCTGATTGCTCCATTTGCTGTACCGACCGGTTGAGCTGGCGGGATGACTCCAGCAATACCTGTGCATTGCGGCGCGAGTCCTGCATGGCGTCACGCAGGGCGGTTTGCATATTGCCCATCGCCACAATCAGCTTGCCAACCTCATCACTGCTGGCGGGCGGCAGGCCGCCACGCAAATCGCCATCGGCAATGCGTCGTGCAGCGGCTACCGTATTGTCCAGCCTGCCAGCAATGCGCCGTGCCACCAGCAGCGACAAGGCCAGTGACAGGATGACACCGACAATCAGTGCCAATATGCCACCACTAATACCGGACTTGACATCTGCATCTGCGCGCGTGGCTGCTACGGCCGCGCCATCCGCATTCAGCTTGATCAGGGAGTCGGTCAGGTCGCGCAGCGTGTTGGCTTTCTTTACCCACTCACCCTTGCGCAGGGCTTGAGCCTGGTCTTCATGGCCGTCCTTCATCAGCTGAACCGCCTGATTCACCACGTCACGATACGCAGCAGCGGCAGACACCGCCTGCTGATAGGCAGCCTTTTCCGTGTCAGAACTGATCAGTGCTTCGTAGCGCTTGAAGGCTGTTTGCAGTTGCTGATCCAGCTCGGACATGGATTTTTCCATCTTGATGCGTTCTTCCGGGCTGTTGGGCAGCATGTATTCCAAGCTGCGAACCCGGTAGCGCAGTCGCAACTGGCTTATTTCACCAACAGACTGCACTGAAGGCAGCCAGTCCTGTGCAATTTCATGCGTTTCATTGCCAACGGAGCGGATTTGCATGATGCAAAACACAATGGCGGCAATCAATACGCCACCACTGAGCAGGAAGTTGACCAGAAACTTGCGTGTCAGGCTGAGATTGTCGAGAAATTGCATGGCGTGCTCCACCTGTTTTGATTGTTTGTGCCTATTGTTTACCTTCAGTAAAGAACATCCCGACGGTCTATGCCACTGCAAGCTGCAATTTCGATGGAAACAGGCAAGTTCATGCCGTATGCAGGTACGGCACGTAGCTGACAAAAAGCGTCAGCTAATGCCTGTTATGGTCAGCCATTACCTTGCTGATCTTCGTCTGCTGGCAACAAGCATGCAGGCTGTCATCAGCCCACAATGTCCACGCTCTATGCTGCCAGCCCCGAGGGAGTTGATGCTCAACGCCAGGGACAGAATGCAGTTACCGCATGATTGGCACGAGCATTGGCAGGAATATGTTTAAAATGCATTCATTTCATGTTGAAAATCCTGCTGTCATGCGTTACATTGCTTCCCGCAACAAAAATCATCCAAATTCAGCCCTTATTTAAATAAACTTGTTTATTTTAAATAATGTGTTGGTATTAATTTTTATTTAGATAATTTCGTCAGTCTGCGAATAAAATACAGAAAAACAAAAGCCACTCCGGCTGAAATCCGCCAAGAATGGGCACGATGTTTGCTCAATAAAAATACGGACGCAGAACGGAGTGGTAGCAATCATGGACCTTCAAGGTCGGGATGGCAGGCATTTTCAGTGCACGACACAAGCAATTGCAAAGGTTAGGTGCGCAATGTGGGCAGATGAAGAATTATGCAAACGGGGTAGTCGCGTGATCAAGGTTTTGACAGTATTCGGTACACGGCCGGAAGCCGTGAAAATGGTGCCGGTCATCCAGGCACTGGAGTCTTTTCCCAATATCGAGTCGCGGGTTTGTGTGACGGGTCAGCATCGGGAAATGCTGGATCAGGTACTGGACTTCTTTGAGGTCAAGCCTGACTTCGACCTGCAACTGATGCAGCAGGGGCAAAGCCTGGCGTCCTTGACGGCAAGGCTGATTGAGGGCATCGACAAGGTGCTGGAGCAGGAGCGCCCCGACGTGGTGCTGGTGCATGGCGATACCGCTACCACACTGGGTGCCAGCCTGGCTGCGTTTTACCGCAAGGTGCCTATCGGCCACGTGGAAGCCGGTTTGCGTACCGGTGATCTGTATTCGCCGTGGCCGGAAGAAATGAACCGCCGCGTTACCGATACGCTGACCAGTTTCTACTTTGCCCCGACAGAAGAGTCCTGCCGCAACCTGTACGCGGAAAAAATCGATCCGTCGCGCATTTTCATTACCGGCAACAGTGTGGTTGACACCCTAAAGCTGGCTGTGGAAAAACTGCAAAAAAATGCCGACCTGCGCGCCAGCATGGAGGAGAGCTTCTCCTTTATCCGTACCGATGCCCGCATGATTCTGGTTACCGGGCATCGCCGCGAGAACTTTGGCGACAAATTTGCCAGTTTCTGCAACGGCCTGCTCAAACTGGCGCAACGCTACCCGGATGTGGACATTGTCTACCCGGTGCATCTGAACCCCAATGTGCGCAAACCGGTGTTCGAACTGCTGTCCCGCGTATCCAACATTCATCTGATCGAGCCGCAGGAATACCTGCCCTTTGTCTATCTGATGAACCGTTGCCACCTGATCATCACCGACTCCGGTGGCATCCAGGAAGAAGCCCCGGCGCTGGGCAAGCCCGTGCTGGTGACCCGCGACACCACCGAGCGCCCCGAAGCGCTGGCTGCCGGCGTGGCACGCCTGGTAGGGACTGAAGCGGAAAACATCGTGCGCTGCGCCAGCGAACTGCTGGATGACGCCATGGTGTACGCCAATATGTCGCAGGCGCACAGCCCGTATGGCGATGGTTCTGCCGGACGGCGCATTGCCAGCATTCTGGCATCCCTGCCGCAGTTGCGGCATGAAATGGCTGCGGAGGCGTCCCTTGCCACTGCAAGCTGAACACAAGCGGGGTCGCAGCGTGCGCGCCTTGCTGATGTTGCTGCTGTTGGGGGCGAGCATGACAGTGCAGGCTGCAAAGCCTGCATCGGCAGCCAACAGTCAATCCGCTGCCGCTCTGGCGGCACTGCCTATTGAAGATGCGGTGGATTTGCCGCCAGACGCCAGTGTGCCTGCGGCGCAACGTCACAGCCCGGCAGTCGAGGTGAAAGGCGCAGCCAGTGAGGCTGCGCTGAGCCGCACCCAGGCGGTGATCGAACAGCAGATCAAGGATGACAAGAACAGCGCCACTGCGGAGGAAGACCCGCCGCACCATGGCCAGCGCTCTGCGCCTGCGCTGTGGTTCCTGCGCATTCTGGCCATCATCCTGTACGTGATTGTTGCCTTCATCATGGTGTATGCCGTACGGCATATGGCCTTTACCCTCACTCGCCTGTTCGGCAAGCAGCGCCATCCATATCTGGATATCGAAACCGCCGAATGGCCGCGGGTGACGGTGTTCATTGCCGCGCACAACGAAGAGGCGGTGATTGCCGATGCAATGGAGGCCTTGCTGGAGTCCGACTATCCAGATGGCCGCATGATCATCATGCCGGTGAACGACCGTTCCTCCGATGGCACCCGTGAAATCATCGACCAGATTGCCGCACGTCGTCCGGATATCATCCGTCCGTTTCACCGCACCTCCGGCAAACCGGGCAAGGCCGCTGCACTGAAAGATGCCACGGCCATGATCGACACCGACATTTTCATCGTGTTCGATGCCGACTATGTGCCGGGGCGCGGCTTGCTCAAACAGCTGGTGGCACCGTTTTTCGACCCGGAAGTAGGGGCGGTGATGGGGCGCGTGGTACCGCTCAATGCCGGCACCAACATGCTGACCCGCCTGCTGGACATGGAGCGGGCAGGGGGCTACCAGGTAGACCAGCAGGCACGGATGAACATGAAGCTGGTGCCGCAATATGGTGGCACCGTAGGTGGCATCCGCGTGGCTGCGCTGGAAAGCGTGGGTGGCTGGCATGATGACGTGCTGGCCGAAGACACAGACCTGACCTACCGCTTGCTGATTGGCGGCTGGCTGACAGCCTATACCAACCGTTCCGAATGCTATGAGGAAGTCCCGGAAAGCTGGCCGGTGCGCATTCGCCAGCTGATGCGCTGGACGCGCGGCCACAATCAGGCACTGGCGCGTCACGTGGGCCGTTTGCTGCGCACCAAGGGCGTGCCCTTCCGTGAAAAATCGGACGGTCTGCTGTTGCTTGGCACTTATGCCATGTCGCCGTTTTTGCTCTTGGGCTGGTTGATCACCCTGATCCTGTTCTACTTCGACAGCGTATTGCCCTCGCCCGGTTTCTTCCTGATCCTGGGTCTGGTGTGTTACAGCGCCATGGGCAATTTTGCCGCGTTTTTTGAAATCGGCACGGCCTGCTATCTGGATGGCAGCGGCAACCGCTTGCGCATTCTGCCGTTCTCCATCTTTGGTTTCATTGTCAGTCTGGTGACCATTTCGCACGCCACCATCCTGCAATTCATCATCGAGCCCTTCCGCAAGACGCAAAACCTGCACTGGGACAAGACCAAGCGTTATCGGGGGCAGGCCAAATGATGGTATTGCTGTTTGCTGTAATCGTATTGCTGTTGATGTTGCTGCCCTTGTTGCCCGCCTTGCTGGAGTTGATCCGCAAGACCGATGTCACTTCGCTGGGTATCAATCGTCTGCATACCGGTTCGTCCAATGTATTTGCCGAAAACTATCGCAAATACCTGGAAAGCCATGGCCTGCTGGATCAGCTGCAGAATTACTGGAATTCCCGGCTGGCATCCTGGAGTGTGCTGCTGGAAAAGAAAGTCGAGGAAGAAGTACTGTCCACGGCAGGACTGGTGATTCCGTCTGATTTCAGCTTTATCAAGGAAGTGTATTGCGCGGGTGATGTGGAAACCCATGGCGGGGTTATCCTGCGCAGCTTGCTGGCTGAGGGCGACCTGATTCTGGGTGAGCACAATTCGGTGGTGCGCTGGGCCAGTGCCCGTCACATGCTGATTGGCCGCAATGCCACGCTGTTCGGCCGCATGGTGGCGGCGCAGGAAATGACCTTTGCCGGCCCGGCCAGCTTCCAGCGCATCCAGGCACCGGTCATTCGCATGGGTCTATCCTGGCGGCCAGTGATGCCGATGGGTCCGTACCGCGAGTTCGACATTACGGCACTGGAACATACGGTGTTTTTCAATGATGACATCCAGCGGGTGGTGGTGGAAGGCAATCTCACCATTCCGGATGACACGGTCATCCGCGGACACCTGGTGGTGCATGGCACGCTGAAAATCGGCCATGGTTGTTACATCCAGGGCAGCATCAAGGCCAGTGGCAATATCCATATCGGCAATGCCGTGGCTGTCGAAGGAGCCATGGTGTCCGACATGTCGGTTTCCTGCCTGAATGACTGCCTGCTGCTGGGTCCGATTGTGGCCGAGCGCTTTGTCTATGTCGGCAGCCGTTGCGTGCTGGGCAGTCTGCACAGCCCGATCAGCGTCTCCTCCAGCTCCATCCGGCTGAAGCTGCCCATGCAGGTGCATGGCACCGTATGGGCACGGACACGTGGTGCGATCCGGCATGAACGTGCGCAGCTGGCGTAAAGAACTCGCATGGCTGGGTTTGTCCTGGTTGCTGTGGACAGGAAGCGCCATGGCCAATGACAGCCTGGATTTGCAGCAGTACCAGATGGAAGACGGCGCCATCCTCTTGCAACACGAGGGTGGCGTGGTTGATCCGTACTTTGCGATGAAGGCCTTGCTGGCGGCGGATGAGCTGGGGCTGGATGCCAAGCCTGCTGCCACCGTATGGATAGCCTGGCTGCAACCGCGCCAGGAAGCCAACGGCAGCTTTCCCCGCTTCATCCGGGGAAAGAACGGCGAGTGGCGTCGTTTTGCCAATGCCGACGCTGATGACTCCACCATGGCCCTGTGGCTGTCCTTGTTGTACCGGGTGTATGGCACAGCGGACAACATGAGCCCTGACTTGCAGCAATCGCTGCGCAAGGCCAGAAAAGCCCTGTTGCGGCTGCGTGTTGCCAGTGGCGTGTTTCATTACGCCCGCGGTGCCGACCTGGGTTACCTGATGGACAACGCGGAAGTGCTGGAAGCCTTGCGTGACGACTGCCGCCATGCCGGTCTTGGTTGCCAGCAGGCGGACCAGCTGGAACGCGCCATGGTGCGGGTGTTCTGGAACCCCCGCCGTCATGTCTGGCGTACTGCCACCCAGGGCGAACCGGCGGCGGCGTTCTACCCGCGCAGTGCCGCACAGCTGTTTCCGCTGATGGCGGGGATGCGCTTGCCACCAGGGCAACCCGGTCTGGATGACTGGCTGAATGGCGAAGGGCGGCCATGGCTGATGCAGGATGAAAAGAAGCTGGATTTTGCCTGGGGTCTGCTGACCCTGGCTGCACTTAAAAGCCAGCGGGAAGATGTGGCGCGCCAATGGTGGGAACGTGCAGCGCCATCGCGACTCGGACGGCGCTGGAATGTGCTGGAAGAGGCTATTTTTCAGGGATTGGAACAGCGTTTCAATCCGGCTGAGCAAGAAGAGGGGAAGTAAGGTTTGATGAAAGTACAGCAATGGCCCAAGTGGGTCTGGTTTGTGCTGCTGCTGGTTCTGGTGTTGTTGGCCAGTCTGGCGTGGCATTGGCAGCGCAGCCGCAATGCGCCAGCTCCGGATGCCGGAATTGTCTTGTTGCTGCCGGATGCGGAAGCCTCGCGGAAATACGTGCTGACCTGGCAGGACGCCGCCGCAGAAAGCGGTGTGCTGATGACTCCCATGCGCGCCGCCGACTTTGTGGCGCTGGATGCTGCGCAGCGTGCGCAAATTCGTGGCGTGGTGTTGCCGGACAGCATTCACCGTCATGTCACATCCGCACTGGGCGGCGTGCTGGAAGAATATGTTCGTCAGGGTGGTGCGCTGTGGCTGAACTATGACGCAGCCACCGAAAATGCCGATGGTCGCTTCCTGGACCGTGCCGAACTGACCCGTCTGGTGGGTGTGGACTACTTGCTGTTCCGCGAGCGCGGCAAGGGCATGATCCACAACGACATGCTGCTGGTGCCGCCTTCCACCATCACAGACCTGGCCATTGCGCCCGGCCGCTTCCAGCCGTATACCGCCAGTGGCAATGGCTGGTTGCAGGCCACAACCTATGGCTATGACAATGCGGCGTTCAGCTATTTTGAAACGCGCGGCAGTTTCCCCGGCAAACTGTTGGCCGAAGGACGTGACGGCTCGGTGCTGGCTGGTCTGCGTGATTACGGCAAGGGCAAGGTCTTGTTCGTCAATCTGCCGGTGGGTTATCTGGCAGTGCGTACTGACGGCCTGTGGCTGCATTCCTTCATGGCCTTTTTCAATGGCCAGGTATTGCATCTGCCGCGCTTGTCCGCCGTGCCGGACGGTATTGGCGGACTGGTGATGAACTGGCACGTCGATGCAGCCAATGCGCTGCCGTATATCGACATGCTGGAGAAAATCGGCTTCCTCAAGCAGGGGCCGTATTCCATCCACTTCACCACCGGCCCGGACACCAATCGCCCCGGAGATCACATGGGTATGGATCTGGCCAACAACCCGAAGGCACAGGCGCTGGTCAGCCGCCTCAAGGGCATGGGTAACGAAATTGGTGCGCATGGCGGCTGGGCGCACAACTACTTTGCCTTCAACATCAACGAGCACAACGGAGCAGAGTGGACGCCGTATCTGGAGCATAACAAGCAGGATCTGGAAAACGTCATCCATCAGCCGCTGACCGAGTACTCCGCTCCCAACGGCAATCAGCCAGGCTGGGTGACCGACTGGCTGCGCAAGCATGGCGTGATTGCCTACTACCAGGTGGCCAATCTGTCGATGGGCCCGACCCGTTCCTTTATTGATCCGTCCGACATGCATGGCCGCCCGTGGTCCTTCCCGGTTTCGGCAGATGGTGCGGTAGCCTCGTTCGAAGAAGGTGTGCGCAACAATTACGGTCAGCCGCGCATGCAGGCATGGCTGCAGGCCATGACCCAGTTTGTGGTGGATAAGGGCGAAGCGCGCCTGGTGTATTTCCATCCGCCCGGTGTGTATTTCTTCCAGGATGCCGCCGCCAAATGGCTGGCCCAGACCGCAAACTTGCGCAGCAGTGGCAAGTTCCGCTGGTACACCATGTCCGGCCTGGCGCGCTTCCTGTCGCAACGCGAACTGACCACATGGAAAACCCGGCCGCTGGCAGGTGCCACGGATGGACGCCTGCGCATTCAGGCGAACAATCCGCAATCACTGGCTGATCAGAGCT
This sequence comes from Aquitalea sp. ASV11, assembly GCF_016429185.1. Classification (NCBI taxonomy): domain Bacteria; kingdom Pseudomonadati; phylum Pseudomonadota; class Betaproteobacteria; order Neisseriales; family Chromobacteriaceae; genus Aquitalea; species Aquitalea sp. ASV11. The sequence continues at coordinate 71,714 of NZ_JAELUD010000004.1, read as the reverse complement.
GGCTGCTGCCCAAGGCCGGCATCAGTGGCAAGCCGCAAGTGACGGCAGGTGCCGCGCGCATCGAGGAAACCGCCACCGACTGGCGCATTACCGCGCAGTCCGGCAAGGATTTGCAAATCGACTATCTACCGACAACAGGTATTTCTCAGTGAGGGGAATGATGAAACTCAAACAACAACACTATGCCTTGCTGCTTGCCAGCGTATTGAGCACTCCGCTGGCGATGGCGGAAGACGCCATGCCGGCCGCCGAAGCTGCCCCGGCTGCAGCGGAAGCTGCAGCAGCAGCACCGGCGGCTGAAGCCGCTGCCGCGCCAGAGGCCCCCGAGGCTGCTGCGGCACCGGAAGTGGCTGGTCCGTACTCCATGAGCCGCAGCATTGAAGTAGGTGGTGGCGGTCACCATGTCAGCGGTGGCAATGGCGACTGGAACAGTGCCTTTGTCTCCGGTGTGTGGCAGACAGACACCGCCAATGTATTCGACTGGATCGTGCAGAATGACCACCGCTTCGGTGAAAGCGGCACGGCATTCAATGGCGGCTGGAACCATGACATCAACCAGGACTGGTTCGGTCGTCTGGAATTCGGCAAGAGCAGTGCCGGTACTTTCTGGGCTGACAAGCACTACGGCGCAGCCATCAACCGCAAATGGCTGGCCGATCGCAATCTGGTGTCCACTTTCGGCTTTGCCTACAACGACAACCGCCAGGGCTACAGTGACCGCGTTTATACCGCCGGCCTGATCTATTACTTTGACGGCCCGTGGGTTATTGAAGGCGGCATTCACCGCAACCTGAGCAATCCGGGCAGTGTCATTTCCACCCAGGGCTATGGTGCTGTTACCTATGGTCGTGACCGCTGGCGTCAGATCGTGCTGTCGGTGAACTCCGGCAGTGAAGGTTACATGCCGGTCGGCAACAGCGCCTCGCAGCAGGTGTTTGACAGCCAGTATTACAGCCTGGGCTGGAAAGAATGGATCGGCCCGCACTGGGGTGTGCATGCCACGGTGGATTACTACCACGGCACGTATTACCAGCGCTCTGGTGGTTCCGCTGCCGTGTTCTGGGACCTGCCATGAGCCTCAAACAGCGCGCGGACTTGCTCAATGCGATGCGCAGTACCGGCTATGCCGGTGGTGTCATCCAGAGCCATCGCGCCATGCGCACCGAGCGCTTCACCCGCGTACGCTGGGTGGAGATCATCGGCCTGCCATTGCTGTTCGACCTGATCCTGCTGGCTTTCCTGCCGCAGGTGATGCAGTTCTGGCAGATGTTGACCGCCTGGGCGGTGGCCTTTACCGGCGTGCCGGCTGATCTGTCCAGCCAGGCCATTGACGGCTGGCCGCTGCACCCGATGGTTTCCTTGCCCTGGCTGGAGCTGTCCGCCTCGGTGCCCAGCTACTGGCAGTGGTGGCTTAATTGCGTGGCATGCGTGGTATTGCTGGTGCTGTCTTTCCTGATCAACAAGGAAAACACGCCAATGCGCTACGTGCTGCGCCTGATTGTCATCGTGCATGGCAGCGCTTGCCTGTTCTTTGCGCTGTATCCGGCAGGTTTCACGCATTCGCTGCCGGAATACCACCACACCTGCCTGGAAACGGTGTTGATCCTGACTTTCCTGGTACCGTGGATACACAGCATCACCTTCAACATCCTGAACAAGTCCATCGTGGAGAAAATCCTGCTGACGGCGATTTCCATGGCTTATCTGCTGGTGGCAGCGCCGCTGCATTATTTTCTGGCTGCAATCATCATGCACTACGGCTCGCTGATGTTCATGCCCATGCTGTTCATCCTGTTCAGCCTGATGCTGAATGTGATGATGCTGATTGCTTTCTACGCCTGGGCCATGAGCTGGGAGTTTGGCAGCGGACATCAGTCCAGCTGAGCAGCTGAATACCGGTCAGTCTTGCATTGTCCGACGGGTCGCCATGTTTGCATGGCGGCCCGTTTTTACATTGCAGGCGCTGCGGGCACGGCGAATTCCCACCCGCAACCCGCGCTAAGTCACTGAGCGGCAAGGGGATGACCATGCTGCTCCCGGCAAGGCCTTGAATTGCTGGTGCGGCACGGGGCGGGCCGCACGACAAGACATGCGCTGACGGGGTGGACGTGGTAGAATCGAAGCTTATTTTTGATTCCTGAAAAGATAGCCATTTACCCATGACAGATCAGCTTTTCGCCAAGGAAACGATCCCAATCAGCCTCGAAGAGGAAATGCGCCGCTCCTACCTCGACTACGCCATGAGCGTGATCGTGGGTCGTGCACTTCCCGATGTGCGTGATGGCCTCAAACCGGTACATCGTCGCGTGCTGTTTGCCATGCACGAACTTTCCAACGACTGGAACCGTGCATACAAGAAATCCGCGCGTATCGTGGGCGATGTCATTGGTAAATACCACCCGCACGGTGACTCGGCGGTATACGACACCATCGTGCGCATGGCGCAGGACTTCAGCCTGCGTTACCCGCTGGTGGATGGTCAGGGCAACTTCGGCTCGGTGGATGGCGACAGCGCCGCCGCCATGCGTTACACCGAAATCCGCATGGCGCGCATTGCGCACGAACTGCTGGCGGATATCGACAAGGAAACCGTGGACTTCGGGCCGAACTACGACGGCTCCGAACACGAACCTCTGATCCTGCCGGCCAAGATTCCCAACCTGCTGATCAACGGCTCCTCCGGCATTGCCGTGGGCATGGCCACCAACATTCCGCCGCATAACCTGACGGAAGTGGTGGACGCCTGCCTGGCGCTGCTGGCCAATCCGGAAATGACCATCGACGAGCTGATCGACATCATTCCGGCACCTGACTTCCCGACTGCAGGCATCATCTACGGCACCGCCGGGGTGAAAGAGGGCTACCGTACCGGTCGCGGCCGCGTCATCATGCGCGCCCGCACCCACTTTGAAGACATCGGCAAGGGTGACCGTCAGGCCATCATCGTCGACGAGATTCCGTACCAGGTGAACAAGTCGCGTCTGCTGGAGCGCATTGCCGAACTGGTGCGTGACAAGCAGATCGAAGGCATTTCCGACCTGCGCGACGAGTCTGACAAGTCCGGCATGCGCGTGGTAATCGAACTCAAGCGCGGCGAAATGCCGGAGGTGGTGCTCAACCACCTGTTCAAGCTCACCCAGCTGCAAGACAGCTTCGGCATCAACATGGTGGCACTGGTCGACGGCCAGCCGCGCCTGTTGAACCTGAAGCAGATCATCGACGAATTCCTGCGCCACCGCCGCGAAGTCGTTACCCGCCGCACCATCTACGAACTGCGCAAGGCGCGCGAGCGTGGCCACATCCTGGAAGGCCTGGCGGTTGCGCTGTCCAATGTCGACGACATCATTGCGCTGATCAAGGCCTCGGAAACCCCGCCGGCTGCCAAGGTAGCACTGATGGCGCGCGCATGGCGCTCGGAGCTGGTGGAAGAAATGCTGTCCCGCGTGGACCAGAGCAAGGCACGCCCGGACGGGCTGGACGCCGAGTTCGGCCTGCACCCGGATGGCTACCGCCTGTCCGACGCGCAAGCCCAGGCCATCCTGGAAATGCGTCTGCAACGGCTGACCGGCCTGGAACAGGACAAGATCGTCGGGGAATACCGCGACATCATGGCCATCATTCTGGATCTGATCGACATTCTGGAACGTCCGGAACGCATCAACCAGATCATCGGTGACGAACTTTCCGCCATCAAGACCCAGTTCGGTGACGAACGTCGCTCTGAAATCGAACCGTTCGGTGGCGACATCAATATCGAGGACCTGATCACCCCGCAAGACATGGTGGTGACCATCTCCCATACCGGCTACATCAAGACCCAGCCGATTGACGACTACCGCTCGCAACGCCGTGGCGGTCGTGGCAAGCAGGCTGCCGCCACCAAGGATGACGATTTCATCGACACCCTGTTTGTGGCCAATACCCACGACTACGTGCTGTGCTTCTCCAGCAAGGGCCGTTGCTACTGGATCAAGGTTTACGATCTGCCGCAAGGCGGTCGCAACAGCCGCGGCAAGCCGATGGTGAATGTGCTGCCGCTGGCCGATGGCGAGAAGATCAATGCGCTGCTGCCGATCAAGGCCTTCACCGATGCCGAAGCCGTGTGTGACGAAAACGAGGACGACGAAGCCGCCGCCCTCAAGGCCAAGGGCCCGTTCATCTTCATGTGCACCGCCAACGGCACGGTGAAGAAAACCCCGCTGGAAGCCTTCTCCCGTCCGCGTACCGCCGGCATCATTGCCGTGCGTCTGGACGAAGGTGACAACCTGATCGGTGTCGCCCTGACTTCCGGCAACGACCAGATCATGCTGTTCTCCGACGCCGGCAAGGCCGTGCGTTTCAGCGAAACCGACGTGCGTGCCATGGGCCGTACCGCCGGCGGCGTGCGCGGCATGATGCTGGGTGAAGGCCAGCAGGTGATTTCCCTGCTGGTCACCAACTCGGAAGAACAACAAGTCCTGACCGCCAGCGATGGCGGCTATGGCAAGCGCACCCGCACCGGCGAATTCCGTCATACCAGCCGTGGCACCCAGGGCGTGATCGCGATGGACCTGACCGACAAGACCGGCCTCAAGCTGGTGGCCGCCAGCCTGGTGGAAGACAGCGACGACGTGATGCTGATCACCACCGGTGGCGTGCTGATCCGCACCAAGGTGTCGGAAGTACGGGAAACCGGTCGTTCGGCACAGGGCGTGCGCCTGATCAACCTGGACGAAGGCGAGAAGTTGATCGGCCTGGAAAAAGTGGCCGAAGGCGAGTCCGACGAGGAAGTTGAAGTTGCCGATGGCGAAGTGGTAAACGGTGAGGATGTCGCCACACCAGCAGCCGACGCCGCCAGCGCAGGGGATGCCGAGGCATGACGCCAAGCCCTGCCAATCCGCAGGTGCTGGAGACGATGAGCAAGCTCTTCGTCTCCCTCCCGCACTGCGCCACCCTTGGGTTCCAGTATCTGGGCACCGAGGGTCGCCGCCCGGTGCTCAAGGTGGAGTGGCGGGAAGACCTGGTGGGCAACCCCGCCAGCGGCACCATCCACGGCGGGGTGATCACCTCGCTGGTGGATACCACCAGTGCCGTTTCGGTCACCGCCTGCCTGCCGGATTTCGAAACCATCGCCACGCTGGATCTGCGCATCGACTACCTGAAGGCAGCCACACCGGGCAAGGCCATTCACTGCCGCGCGGAGTGTTACCGCCTGGCCAGCCAGATCGCCTTCACCCGCGCAGTGTGCTATCACGACGATCCTGCCGATCCGATTGCGCATGGCGTCGCCACTTTCATGCGGGAGTCCAGCCGCGCCTCGATGTTGCAGGAACCAAAACCATGAGCGATTTCATGGAAAAGCTGGCCGCACTGCGCGACGCCAAGGACTTCACCGCCCTGATTGACGCCATTCCCTATGCCCGGCTGATGGGCGTGGAAATGCTGGAAGACGAAGCAGGCGAGCTGCTGTTCCAGTTGCCTTTCGCCGAGCGCAATGTCGGCAACACCGTCCTGCCAGCACTGCATGGCGGCTTGATTGGCGGTTTTCTGGAGAATGCCGCGCTGCTGCATCTGATCTGGCATCGCGAATCGCTGGAAGCACCCAAGATTGTCGATTTTTCCCTCGACTACCTGCGCTCCGGCCGACCGCAAACCCTGTTTGCCCGCTGTGAAATCACCAAGCAGGGCAAGCGCGTGGCACATGTATTGATAGAGGCCTGGCAAGAAGACCGCCGCAAGCCGGTGGCCGTGGCACGGGCCCATTTCCTGCTGACGCAGTGACACACACAGGCATGGCCTGATCTGGTCGTGCCGCAAGTTTGAAGCAATGACTGAGGACAGACATGGCCAAGGTGTATAACTTTTCCGCCGGACCGGCAGTTTTGCCCCACGACGTTCTGGCACAAGCCCAAAGTGAAATGCTGGACTGGCACGGCTCCGGCATGTGCGTGATGGAAATGAGCCATCGCGGCAAGGAATTCATGGAAATCATCCATGATGCCGAACAGGATCTGCGCGAGCTGATGCACGTGCCAGCCGGTTACAAGGTGCTGTTCCTGCAAGGCGGCGCCTCCATGCAGTTTTCCATGGTGCCGCTCAACTTGCTGGGCGACAAACAGTCGGTCGACATCGTCAATACCGGGCACTGGTCCAAGCTGGCCATCAAGGAAGCGCGTCGTTATTGCAATGTCAACGTGGTGGCCAGCAGCGAAGACCGCAACTTTGCCTATGTGCCGGCAGAGGAAACCTGGCAGCGCGACCCCAACGCCGCCTATCTGCACTACACCTCGAACGAAACCATCGGCGGCCTGCAATTCCCCTTTGTCCCGTCTGATCTGGGCGTGCCACTGGTATGTGACATGTCGTCCGACTTCCTGTCGCGCGAAGTGGATGTCAGCAAGTTCGGCCTGATCTATGCTGGCGCGCAAAAGAATATCGGCCCGTCCGGTCTGGTGGTGCTACTGGTGCGTGAAGACCTGCTGGGCCGCGCCCGTGCCGACCTGCCTACCATGCTCAACTACCAGGTACATGCTGACGCCGACTCCATGTACAACACGCCGGCCACTTACCCCATCTATATCGCCGGTCTGGTGTTCAAGTGGCTGAAGCAGCAGGGCGGGGTGAAGGGCATGGAAAGCCGCAATGCGGAAAAAGCCGGCCTGCTGTATCACACCATCCAGGCCAGCGAAGGCTTCTACACTACCCATATCGATGAGCCCTTCCGTTCGCGCATGAATGTGGTGTTCCGCCTGAAGGACGAGGCACTGGAAGAGAGCTTCATGATGGAAGCACGCAAGAACGGACTGATCCAGCTCAAGGGCCACCGCGTGGTTGGCGGCATGCGTGCCTCCATTTACAACGCCATGCCGATTGAAGGCGTGAAGGCACTGGCCAGTTTCATGCAGGACTTCGCCCGCCAGAACGGCTAAGGCGGAGCTGGCAGCTTGATTGTTCTGCCTGCATTACACTGTGTGCAAAAACCCGTGACCAACACGGGTTTTTTCTTGTGCGCTGCGGTTTTATGATGGATGACCATAACAATACCGGAAATCATTCCATGGACCGCTCCATTCAACGCTTGCTGCTTGCGGGCGGCCTCATCGTTTCACTGGCCATGGGCATTCGCCATGGCTTCGGCTTTTTCATGCCGCCCATGACCAGCGCCTTTGGCTGGACCCGCGAAAGCTTCGCATTTGCACTGGGCATGCAGAACCTGATCTGGGGCCTGGCTCAGCCGTTTGCCGGAGCGCTGGCCGACCGGCACGGCCCAGGCAAAGTGCTGCTGGGTGGCGGCCTGCTGTATGCATTGGGCTTGCTGCTGATGACGGTATCGGCCACGCCCGTCCTGTTTTCCTTGTCAGCCGGTGTCTTGCTGGGGCTGGCATTGTCCGGCACCACCTATAGCGTGATTTTTGGCGTACTGGGCCGTACCGTGCCCGCTGCGTATCGCTCCCGCGCCATGGGCCTGACAGCCGCTGCCGGCTCATTCGGTCAGTTTGCCATGGTGCCGATCGAACGCTCGCTGATTGATGGCATGGGCTGGCTGCCCTCCTTGCTGGTACTGGGTGGCTGTGCGCTGCTGATGCTGCCACTGGGACGTGCACTGACCCGTCAGGCAGCATCCATGCCACAAACCGGTCCGACACAGGCTCATCCACACCTGCTGCAGGGCATGCTGCATACCTTTGCCCGTGCCTGGACCGAAAAAGGCTTCCGGCTGCTGATGGCCGGGTATTTTGTCTGCGGCTTTCAGGTGGTATTCATTGGCGTGCATCTGCCTGCCTATCTGCGTGACCATGGCATGGGTGGCAATATCGCCAGCCTGGCGCTGGCCTTGATCGGTCTGTTCAACATCTTTGGCACCTTCATCTTTGGCGAAGCCGGCAGCCGCTTTGCCAAGCCGCCCTTGCTGGCCGGTATTTATCTGGCGCGCAGCATTGCCATCGGCCTATTCCTGGTTCTGCCGTTGTCGGTGCCGTCAGTGCTGGTATTCGCCTCGGTCATGGGCTTTTTATGGCTGTCCACCGTACCGCTGACCAACGGCGTGATTGCCAGCCAGTTTGGCGTACAGCACCTTGGCATGCTGTCCGGTGCAGTGTTTTTCTCACACCAGGTGGGCAGCTTTCTTGGCGTATGGCTGGGAGGCAAGCTGTACGACCTGAATGGCAATTACAACATCGTATGGGGCATTGCCATTGTGCTGGGTGTGCTGGCCGCGCTGGCCAACCTGCCGATCCGCGAGCAGGCATCCGCTGCTTTCGCCGACAAGGCAGCTGCATGAAAACCGTTTTGTATGCCGTGCTGGGCCTGTTGCTGGTGATACTGCTGTTGATGTATCAGCAGCCACGCTTTGTCATGGCATTTTCCGACTTGATAACCGCCTGTTTTTGAAGCGTCAGGAGCTTGCATGCTGAGTACCGAACTGTTTGCCCGCTTGAATGCCATCTGGGAAGAGGGCGAGCATCACGATGCCGCCACCACCGAACGCGCACTGAAAAACCTGTTCATCACGCCGGATACCGGGCGCTTCCTCTACCAGCTGTTGCGGCATGCCAACCCGCAGCATGTACTGGAGATTGGCACGTCCAATGGTTATTCCACTCTGTGGCTGGCGCTGGCCTTGCGCGACCGGGATGGCCGGGTCACCAGTCTGGACATTTTGCCGGCGAAACAAGAGCAAGCTGCCCAGCATTTGCAGGAATTTGCCTTGCAACACAAGGTGGATCTGCTTTGCCAGGACGCCTCTGCCTACTTGCGTGAGGCCGCTGACAGCAGCGTGGATGTGGTGTTTCTGGACGCAGATCGCAGCCGATACATGGATTATTGGCCTGATTTGTGCAGGATTCTGCGGCGTGGCGGCCTGATCGTGGTGGATAATGTCCTGTCGCATGCGGCTGAATGTGCAGATTTCATTCGACAGGTGCTTGCGACGGAAGGCTATCTCGCGGAAACTTACCACATTGGAAAAGGCCAGTTTGTCATAGTGAAAGATTGATTACGTGTCAGAAGAACTGCTGAAGCAACATCGCGATGCCATCGACGCCATCGATGCCCAGATCCTCCACCTGCTGAACAGCCGCGCCAGTCATGCCCGTGAAATCGGTGAAATCAAGGGTGGTGGCATCATTTATCGCCCGGAGCGTGAGGCGCAGGTGCTGCGCCGCATCCAGCAGCTTAATCCGGGCCCCTTGCCGAATGAAAGCGTGGCTCGCTTGTTCCGCGAGGTGATGTCCGAATGCCTGGCGCTGGAAAAGCCCTTGTCCATTGCCTATCTGGGGCCGGAAGGCACCTTCACCCAACTGGCTGCCATCAAGCATTTTGGCCATGCTGCGCGTACGGTAGCCTGCGCCTCGGTGGATGAGGCTTTCCGCCTGGTGGAATCCCGCACGCTGGATTATGTGGTGGCTCCGGTAGAAAACAGCACCGAAGGTGCGGTTGGCCGCACGCTGGACTTGATGGTCAGCAGCCCGCTGCGCATTTGCGGTGAGGTGGTGCTGCGTATTCATCATCACCTGCTGCGCAAACAGGAAGGCATGAACGGCATCACCCGGGTATATGCCCATGCCCAGGCGCTGGCGCAATGTCATGAATGGCTGAACAAGAACCTGCCAGCACATGTTGAACGGGTGTCTGTGGCCAGTAATGCCGAGGCTGCCCGCCTGGCTGGTGAAGATGCCAATGCCGCTGCCATTGCTGGTCAGGCTGCGGCGGAGCGCTATGGCCTGGTCAAGCTGGCGGAAAACATCGAAGACGAACCGAACAACACCACCCGTTTCCTGGTGCTGGGCAACCAGCAAGTTGGCGTGACCGGGCAGGACAAGACATCCATCGTGGTGGCAGCACCCAATCGACCGGGTGCGGTACATCAGTTGCTGGCTCCGGTGGCAGACAACGGCGTATCAATGACCAAGTTCGAATCGCGCCCGTCGCGTGCCGGTTTGTGGGATTACGTCTTCTTTATCGACATGGAAGGGCATCATGACGATGCCAATGTCGCGACGGCGCTGGCCGGCCTGTCGGAGCGGACTTCCTTTGTCAAAGTGCTTGGTTCCTATCCGCAAGCGGTGCTGTAAAAATTGCTGTAATCAGTACAGCCGGGCTGGAGTAATCCGCCCGGCTTTATTCTTTTTGGAGAATGTTGATGAAGTCCCTGTGTCTGTTTTGTGGTTCCAACAAAGGGGTTCGCCCCGAATACCAGGCCGCTGCTGCCGCATTTGGCCGCACGCTGGCAGAAGAGGGCATCACCCTGGTGTATGGTGCTGGCAAGGTCGGTTTGATGGGCGTGGCTGCCGAAGCCGCGCTGGCTGCTGGCGGCAAGGTGATTGGGGTGATTCCGGAATTTCTCAAGGCCAAGGAAGTTGCCCATCTTGGGCTCACGGAATTGCATGTCACGCAAACCATGCATCAACGCAAGGCCATGATGGCGGAACTGTCTGACGGCTTTGTTGCCTTGCCCGGCGGTTTTGGCACCTTTGACGAGTTGTTTGAAATTCTGACCTGGGCGCAGCTGTCGGTACACGACAAACCGGTAGGCCTGCTGGATATTGCCGGCTTCTTCCAGCCTTTGCTTGCGCTCAGCCGCCATGCCGTGACTGAAGGCTTTGTACCGCAGGGCAATATGGATTTGTTCAGCCATTCGGCTGATATCAGCCAGTTATTGCAAGCCATGCGCGCTTACCAGCCAAAACAGACCGCCAAATGGCTTGATCTGGCGAAGACCTGACCCCATCTGGCATGACATCGCCCCAGGGGTTTTGACATGAATGATGACCGTGCGACAACGCGTAAAACCTTGCTCTGGCGTTTGCGTCGCTTGCTGACAGGGCCGCTGGTGCTGTTGGCGGCCTTGCTGATTGCCTTTGAAGAATTCGCCTGGGACGAATTGTCCGACTTGCTGGCCCGGCTGGGCCGCTGGCCGGTACTGCGCCAGCTGGAGGCTGCTGTGGCACGTGCCACACCTCCGGTGGCGCTCAGCCTGTTTTTGTTACCGGTGCTGGGGCTGTTGCCGGTCAAGCTGGCCGCAGTCTTGCTGATCAGCCGCGGCCATGCAGTGCTGGGCCTACTGGTTATTCTGCTGGCCAAGCTGCTGGGAACCGCGGTGGCTGCACGGCTGTTCAGCCTTACCCGCAATCAGCTGATGCGCGTGCAATGGTTTGCCCGTGCCTATCAGCTGTTCATGCGCTTCAAAAACTATATACACGATCGCCTTGTCGCATCACCTGCCTGGCAGGCTGCCCATCGCTTGCTGGATGCCGTGCGTGCCAGGCTGCGGCGCTCTTCGGTCTGGTCCCGCCTTGGCCGGCGCATGTCCCGCCAATGGCAGCATTTGCGTAAATAGCTGCCCGTACCCATGACTTGCTTCTGCTAAAATCTGGCTCCATAACAGCCAGACCAATCCCATCGCCAGGAAATAAACATGATTATCGTGATGAACCGTTTCGCAAAGGATGAACACATTCAGGCGGTGGTGGACAAGATTCGCGCTGCCGGCCTGAGCGAGCACGTCTCGCGCGGAACCGAGCGCACCATCATCGGCGCAGTCGGGGATGAACGGGTATTCAGCCCGGATGCCTTTGCCCTGTTGCCGGGTGTGGAGCGGGCGATGCGGGTAGTCAAGGAGTACCGCATTGTCTCGCGCGAAGTGCATCCTGCCGACAGTGTGGTGCAGGTGCGCGGGCTGTCCATCGGCGGCCCGGCCATTCATGTGATTGCCGGCCCGGCTGCCGTGGAAACGCCGGAGCAGATGGCGCTGTCCGCGCAGATGGTGCGTCAGCATGGCGGGAAACTGCTGCGCGGCGGCGCGTTCAAGCCGCGCACCAGTCCCTATGCATTCCAGGGCGTTGGCGTGGAGGGGCTGGATATCCTGCAGCAGGAGGCACGTCGTCAGGGCCTGCCCATGGTGAGCGAATTGCTGGATGTGCGCCTGCTGGACACCTTTCTTGAGTATGACGTTGATGTCATCGAAATCGGCGCGCGCAATATGCAGAATGTTGGCTTGCTCAAGGAGGTAGGGCGCATCAACAAACCGGTCATCCTGAAGCGTGGTCCATCCTCGACCTTGAGCGAATGGCTGATGGCTGCGGAATACATTGCTGCTGGTGGCAACCACAACATCATTTTCTGTGAGCGTGGCGTGCGCAGCTTTGAAACGTCTTATCGCAATATGCTGGACCTGTCGGCAATTAGCGTGATGAAGCGGGAAACCCACCTTCCGGTGATTGTCGACCCTAGTCACGCTGCGGGTAGGGCATGGATGGTACCTGCACTAGCCAAGGCTGCGCTGGCAGCGGGGGCGGATGGGCTGATGCTGGATATTCATCCAGACCCGGCCAATGCCTGGTGTGATGGCGAGCAGGCGCTAAATCCGGCTGAATTCAGCCAGCTGATGCAGCAGCTGTCAGTGCTGGCCGGGGCGCTCGGCCGTAGTCTCGCCTGAGTAGCACCGTTCCTCATCTGCAAGATAATAAAAAACCGGCAGAAGCCGGTTTTTTTATTTGAGCGCTATCAGGTCCATCCCAGCAGGATGGGCGCAATCCATCCACCCAGCCACATGCTGGCTATCGGTGCGGCGATTGTCCCGATGAGCAAGCAGCGCCAGCTCAATATGCCATCCTTGCTCCGCTGCAGGGAAAACAGAAACACGCGGTATAGCAGATAGCTGAGTACGGCCATCAGCGGTGGCAGCATCACGTAAGCTGCCATTGGGCGCCACTCCAGTGCGGGAGCGGTGAGCAGGCTGCCAAGGGTAAAGCACAGTTGTGAAACCAGCAGGGCAGCGATACGTGGCGACTCTGCAGGCAGCAATAAGCCGCGACGGGTCGGGCAGGCGCTGGCTGGCAACCAGAGCGCTGCTGCGATGGCAAGCCAGCTGTAGCTATAGACAAAGGGCAGCCAGACCGGGCGCAGCGGCGTGTAGGGTTCACTCAGGCGGAAAAATGCAGCCAGTACGAAATACGCGGCGATGAAACTGGCAATGGCAACCGGGCTGCGTGCTGCAATCTGACGCCAGAGTATGTGCAGGAGATATGCCAGCAGCAGCAGGATCAGCAGCCAGCCTCCAAGGGTTGCTGTCATGCTTGTCCCAATACGCGCAGCAAGGCGGCGGAAATGATTTCGCCCATTTGGGCCAGATAGTGGGTGTGCATGTCGAAGGTGAAGCGCTGCGCATCGTCACTGGCCAAGACCAGCAAACCAAAGCGCGCCCCACTGACATCGGTCAGCGGAATCTGGCTGAATGATTGCAGTACCGGTGTGGCAGGGAACCAGCCCAGGACTTCGTCATTGACATAGGGGCCGCAGTAGGGCGCGGACAGGTTGCGGGCCAAGGCCTGCACTTCGTGACGTGCATTGTAGAGCGGAGAGGATTCGGCCGCCGGATGCCACAGACGCAAGGCCATGCGGTCCAGCGAAAAATCCTGCTTGAAGCAGCTGGCCAGCCCATCCACCACCTGCTGCAGGTTCAGACAGCGTTGCAGCACCAGGGACAGGCGGTGGGCGCTGTGAATGATCTGGTCATTGGCTTCGCCATGGAGGATGAGTTGATGCAGGCGCGCTTCCAGCTGACGGTTACGGTCCTTCAGTTCCAGCATCTGTCTGTCAGCCAGCGAAACCACCACCCGGTCCTGTGTGGCCGGGCTGCGCAGGCCAAAGCGGTCGGCATGGTGCTGCAGGAAGTCAGGGTGCGTATCCAGAAAGGCCAGAACCTCATCGCTTTGCATCAACATTCTCCTTGTAGTGTGCCTGTGTACCGATCAGTCAGACTTCGATTTCACCCTGGAATACCGTCATGGCCGGGCCGGTCATGCGCACTGGCTGACCTTCGCCATGCCATTCGATTTGCAGATCGCCGCCACGGGTATGCACCAGCACCTTGCTATCCAGCAAGCCGCGGCGGATGCCCGACACCACTGCCGCACAAGCTCCGGTGCCGCAGGCCAGGGTTTCGCCTGCGCCACGTTCAAATACGCGCAGGCGGATTTCATGGCGCGAAACAATCTGCATGAACCCGGCATTCACCTTTTCGGGGAAACGGTGGTGGGTTTCGATCAGTGCACCCAACTCTTTCACCGGTGCAGTATCGACACTATCGACCACCTGCACTGCGTGCGGGTTCCCCATGGAAACCACACTGATGTCGCAGCTGTAACCGCCGGTATCCAGCGGGTAGGTGATGGCTTCGCCTTCTGCCACAAAAGGAATCTCCAGCGGACGGAAGCGCGGTACTCCCATGTCAACCACTGCCTGGTTCTGGCCCAGGTATTCCGGAATGATCACGCCTTTGGCCGTTTCAACCCGGATGGCTTTCTTGTTGGTCAGTTTCTGGTCGCAGACAAATTTGGCGAAACAGCGTGCGCCGTTACCGCATTGTTCCACTTCGCTGCCGTCATTATTGAAAATGCGATAGCGGAAATCGTTGTTTTCTTCCTGGGGGGATTCCACCAGCAGCAGCTGGTCAAAGCCAATGCCGAAGTGGCGATTGCCAAGCTGGCGGATTCTGTCGGTATCGAGGGAGACGGTTTGTCTGACACCGTCAATTACCATGAAGTCATTGCCCAGGCCATGCATCTTGCTGAATTTGAGTCGCATCGGAAAAGTCCGGTCTCAGGGTTGGCCAAATACCGTCCATCATAACCGATATGCCATGCCTGTCCAGCGCTGGAGCCATCCGATTGACACCTTACTAACCAGTAAGTAAAGTTTGCTGATGAAAACTGCTGCCGATGCCAAAACCGATACCAGCAAACGCATTCTCGACATTGCCGAGGAGCTGTTGCTGACGCGTGGCTATAACGCCTTCAGCTACCAGCACATCAGCTCGGCACTGGGTGTGCGCAACGCTGCCATTCATTATCACTATCCCAAAAAAACCGATCTTGGCGTAGCACTGATCCAGCGTTACCGTCGCCGCTTTCAGCGTTTTGTCGAAGCGCAACTGGCCCTGACTCCTGCCCAGCAGCTGGAGCAGTACTACACCCTGACCGATGCCTATTTCGAGCACGATCAGCAAATCTGCCCCAGCGGCATCCTGACGACCGAATACCAGACCCTGCCGGAAGAAATGCAACAGGAAGCCAATGCCTTTGTCGATGAAATGCGTGACTGGGCGGTCAGCATTGCCGCACGCGGTCGTGCCGATGGCAGCATGCGTTATGCCGGCACGCCGGAAGCCATGGGCCTGCTGATGCTGGCAGCCTTGCAGGGAGGCTTGCAACTGGCACGTACCGACCAGGCGGTGATCGATGTTTTGAAAATACAGATTCGGGCCTTGCTGGGCCTGGATGTTCCACTTCCATGACATAAAACAGAGGGCTAACACGCATGGATTATCAGAAAAACAGCATGAGTCGTATCGCCGACAAAGTGGGCAGACTGCCAGTCGGCCTGCGCAGCACGGTGCTTTCCTTGTTATTCGGTCGCTTTGTGCCATTCCTGGCCACATCCGGCATTCGTTTTGAGCAAGCAGGGCATACCAGCCTGACTGTTTCCATCCGCAACCGGCGCAAGGTGCAAAACCATATCAAGGGCGTGCATGCCGCCGCCATGGCGCTGCTGGCCGAAACAGCTAGCGGCTTTGTGGTGGGCATGAACGTGCCGGATGACAAGCTGATGCTGCTCAAGTCGATGAAGGTGAATTATGTCAAGCGCGCGCAGGGCGACATGCGGGCGGTGGCCACGCTGACGGACGAGCAGATTCGCAGCATGTACAACACCGACAAAGGTGATGTGCTGGTGGATGTCACGGTGACGGACGAGTCGGGCGAATCGCCGGTGGTCTGCGAAATGGTGTGGGCATGGGTCCCCAAGAAGCGCCCACAATAAAGGAGCCAAGGCATGCAATGGCAGACTTTTGACGTTGAGTTGCAGGGCAAGGTGGCGCTGGTGCGCTTTGATCGCGCGGACAAGGCCAATGCATTGAACCAGACCATGTGGCAAGAGCTGCAATCGGTCATGGAGTGGGCAGATGCTGAGCCTGCGGTACGCGCGGTAGTGCTGGCCGGGCAGGGCAGGCATTTCTGTTCCGGTATCGACCTGTCCATGCTGTTGGGCATTCAGGGTGCCATTGCCGATGAATGCGAAGGACGTCAGCGCGAGAAACTGCGTCGACTGATTTTGCAATTGCAGGACAATGTATCCAGCCTGGAGCGCTGTCGCAAACCGGTGGTGGCCGCCATTCATGGTGCCTGCCTTGGCGGCGGGCTGGATATTGCGCTGGCGGCTGACTTCCGCTTTGCTGCAGCAGATGCGGTATTTGCCGTGCGCGAAGTGGATATCGGCATGGTGGCCGACGTTGGTACCTTGCAGCGCTTGCCTGGCGTGGTCGGGCAGGGGATTGCCAGGGAAATGGCGCTTACCGGCCGGGATGTCACGGCAGAAGAGGCATTGCGCTTTGGCCTGGTCAATCGTGTATTGCCTGATGCCAATAGCGTGCTGACAGCTGCGCTGGAAACGGCGGCGCTGATGGCAAGCAAATCGCCGCTGGCTGTGCGTGGCAGCAAGGAAATGCTGAACTACTCGCGCGATCATAGCGTGGCGGACAGCCTGAATCATGTGGCCACCTGGAATGCGGCCATGCTGCTGTCGGAAGACATCCAGAAGGCAGCCATGGCGTCGATGACGCGGCAGACGGCAAGCTTCCGCGACTGAGCCAGTGGGCCATCAACAAAAACGGCAGCTTGTGGCTGCCGTTTTTGTTTGGATCAGGATCGCGCTTATTGTGCTGCGCTGGCTGCCGTTGCGGCAGGCTTGGCCACCGATTCCCACTTGCCGTTTTTCAGCTGATACAGGGAAACAGTGCCGTTGACGATATTGCCCTTGGGATCAAAAGCGATATCGCCGGTAACGCCTTGCAGCTTGGTCTTGGCAATTTCCGGCAGATACTTGGCCGGGTCGGCCGAGCCTGCGCGCTTCATCGCTTCGATCATCACGCGGGTAGCATCGTAGGTGTACGGTGCGTAGGCCTGGATGTCGGCATTGAAGCGTTTTTTGAACTTGTCGTTGAATGCCGCAAAACCGGGCATGCTTTCCTTGGGGGCGCCGGCGCTGGAGGCATAGCTGCCTTCGGCGTCCTTGCCACCCAGTTTGGCGAATTCGGCGGTATTCACACCGTCAGCACCCATATAGTCGGCGGTGATGCCCAGCTTGCGCATCTGCTTGACCATCGGGCCGGCTTGCGCGTCCATGCCGCCGTAGAACACCAGATCCGGCTTTTCACCCTTGATGGAGGTGAGGATGGACATGAAGTCGGTGGCACTGTTGGTAGTGAATTCGCGCTTGATCACCTTGCCGCCGGCAGCTTCTACCGATTTGGCAAAGTCATCCGCCAGGCCCTGGCCATAGGTGGTGCGGTCATCAATGATGGCAATGCGGCTGCGCTTCAGGTCGCTCACGGCAAATTTGGCCAGCGCCTGTCCCTGCTGCTGGTCATTGGCAATGATGCGGAAGGTGTTCTTGAAACCTTGCTCGGTGAACTTGGGGCTGGTCACCGAACCGGCAATCATCGGAATGCCGGCATCCGAATAGATTTTGGATGCCGGAATGGCTGCGCCGGAGGTCAGGTGGCCGATTACACCGGCAACCTTGCTATCGACAAAGCGTTGCGCTACCTGGGTGGCGGTTTTCGGGTCGGCCTGGTCATCTTCCGAAACCACTTCGAACTTGACCGGCTTGCCGTCCAGTTTCAGGTTCTCAGCAGTGGCTTCTTCGGCGGCCAGCTTGACGCCATTGTCGGCATCACGGCCCCAGTGTGCAAACGGGCCGGTCAGCGGATTGGCAGAACCAATCTTCACGACGACAGCATCGCTTGCGCCAGCAGCGGCAGATGCGTTTTGTTGCGGGGCGGCAGCGTCTTGCTTGTTACAGGCAGTCAGCACCAGTACGGCGGCGGTGATAAGGGTAATACGTGGGAGATACATGGAAATGCCCTGGTCTAATTAGAATTTGATAAGGGTCATTCGCCACGAAAGCTTTTGGCATTTCATGTCAGCACACCCCGGGGGTGGTGGGGTCTGTTGATGGCGCTGACTGGATACAATCGACGCCACTGACCCGCCCATTTTTGTTGTTCTGCAGCATTTCGTCAACCTCTGTGGCTGATCCATATCAGATTGGCTCCGGTTTGTCCGTGCCTGGCAGCAGCAGAAACAAAAAAAGCGCAGCCTGGGCTGCGCTTTTTCGGGGTGATACTGGAATTACTGAGCTGCGCTGGCTGCTGCCGGTGCGCTGCCACCAACGGTGGATACCACTTCCCACTTGCCGTTCTTGACCTGATACACGGTAACGGCACCGTTCTTGATGTCGCCCTTGTCGTCAAAGGCAATCTTGCCGGTCACGCCGGTGTAGTCAGTCTTGCCGACTTCAGGCAGGTATACCTTCGGATCGGTGGACTTGGCACGCTTCATGGCATCAACCAGTACGCGTACGGCATCGTACTCATACGGTGCGTAGATTTGTACTTCGGTGTTGAACTTGGCCTTGAACTTGTCGTTGAAGGCAGCAAAACCCGGCATCTTGTCGCGCGGAACGCCGCAGCTGGAGGAGTATTGACCTTCAGAAGCGGAGCCAGCCAGCTTGATGAATTCCGGAGTCTGCCAGCCATCACCACCCATCAGCTTGGCCTTGATGCCCAGACGGTCCATTTGCTTGGCCAGCGGGCCAGCTTGTGCGTCCATGCCGCCGTAGAAGATGACATCCGGCTTGGTAGCCTTGATGGAGGTCAGAATGGCGTTGAAGTCGGTAGCGGTGTTGGTGGTGAATTCACGCTTGACCACTTCCAGACCCTTGGCCTTGACGGCTTTTTCAAACTCGTCAGCCAGACCCTGACCATAGGCAGTACGGTCGTCAATAATGGCAACCTTCTTGGCTTTCAGGCCATCAGCAGCAAATTGACCCAGCGCAGTACCTTGTTGTACGTCGTTGGCAATCACGCGGAAGGTGGTCTTGAAACCTTGCTTGGTGTAGTCCGGGTTGGTAGCGGACGGGGAGATCTGCGGCAGGCCGGCGTCGGAGTAGATCTTGGAAGCCGGGATGGTGGTACCGGAATTCAGGTGACCTACCACGCCAACGACACCAGCATCTACCAGGCGCTGGGCAACCTGGGTACCGATTTTCGGATCGCCCTGGTCATCCTCGGAAACCAGTTCGAATTTGACTTTCTTGCCACCGATCTCAACGCCTTCGGCGTTCAGGTCTTCAATGGCCAGCTTGGCGCCAAATTCATTGTCTTTGCCCAGATGCGAAATCGGGCCGGACATGGGGGATACTTGACCGATCTTGACGGTAACGTCACCGCCGGTTGCGGCAGCAGCAGGAGCAGAAGCTGCACCGGCAGCCGGTTGCTCTTGTTTGCCACAAGCAGCCAGGGTCATGGCAGCGGCAGCGATGAGGCTCAGACGAGCATACTTATTCATATTTTATTTCCCCTGATCTTATCTATGTAGACTTGGCGATCTCTGCGGGCAGCCTGATTAAAATTCAGACTTTACCCTTTACTGATTCAGGCCATTCTTATGGAATGGCCACCAGCTGCGCTGATTATGAGGAGCAGTTTGCGCGGGTGTCAACGGGGTTTATTCATTGGCGGACAAATTATTTTTTATCCCTTCAACGGGCTGCACCAAGCGCTTGCGCACGCTGCTGGCGCATTGTGGCATCTTGTTCTATAACTTCCTGCCAGCCTTGGAGATTTTTCTCCACAATACCTGCCAACGCTGCAATCCACTGCGGGTCGTCATTGAGGCAATCGATGTAGCGGAAATCCCCTCCGCCGGCTTGCTGGAAGGTGTGTTTGCCTTCCATGGCTATTTCTTCCAGCGTTTCCAGACAGTCTGCGACAAATCCCGGACAAATCACGTCCAGCCGTTTACAGCCTTCCTTACCCAGTTTTTCCAGCGTTGCACTGGTATAAGGCTGGATCCATTCCGCCCGGCCAAAACGGCTTTGGAAACTCACCACATATTGTTCCCGACTCAATCCCAGCTTTTCGGCCAGTAGGCGTCCGGTTTTCAGGCATTCGCAGTGGTAGGGGTCCCCTTTGTCCAGGGTGAAGCGGGGCACGCCGTGAAAACTCATCAACAGCTTTTCCGGGCGACCATGCACTTGCCAGTGCGCTTGCACCTTGTGTGCCAGTGCGTCGATATACGCCGCGTCATCGTGGAAGTGACGTACGGTGCGCAATTCCGGCATGTTGCGCAGCTTCATCAGTACCCGGTAGACATCATCCAGCGCCGTTGCACTGGATGAACCGGCGTATTGCGGGTAGAGCGGAATCACCAGCAGCCGGTCCACACCCTGGGCACGCATTTTCATGATGGCGGACTCGACCGAAGGCTGGCCGTAACGCATGGCGAAATCCACCACCACATTGCGCAGCCCCCGCTCACCCAGCAGGCCTTTGAGCAGGCTGGTTTGTTTGCGGGTGTAGGTGAACAAGGGCGAACCATCCGGCCGCCAGATGCTGGCATATTTTTCTGCCGACTGCTTCGGACGGGTATTGAGGATGATGCCGTTCAGAATCAGCCACCAGATGGCCTTGGGGATTTCAATGACACGGGTGTCGGACAGGAACTGCTTCAGATAAGGGCGTACCGCCTGCTCGGTGGGCGCTTCGGGCGTGCCCAGATTGATCAGCAGAATGCCGATGCGAGCTTGTTGGTCGTGGCTGAATGGTGGTTCTGGAAGGTATCCGGACATGGGGTTCTCGCTACCTGTACAGGTTGTGACTGCCGGCACCGGGCCGGCAGTCTGAAAAGTTGATTACAGCTTAGTCGTCGCGTGCTGGTGCCAGCACCGTGCGGTTGCCATTGGTTTCCATTGCAGAAACCAGGCCTGCCATTTCCATTTGCTCGATCAGGCGGGCCGCGCGGTTGTAACCGATGCGCAAATGGCGTTGCACCGAAGAAATGGACGCCTTGCGGGTTTTGACCACGATGGCCACGGCTTCGTCATACAGTGGATCGGCTTCACCGCTGCCATCCACATCGCCGCCAGCGGGTACGCCTGCTTCATCGGCTTCGGCCTGACCGCTGAGTATGCCTTCGATGTAATCCGGCTCGCCGGTGGTTTTCAGGAATTCCACCACATGATGGACTTCTTCATCAGCCACAAATGCACCATGCACCCGGTTCGGGTAGCCGGAGCCTGGCGGCAGGTACAGCATGTCGCCCTGTCCCAGCAGGGTTTCTGCGCCCATCTGGTCCAGAATGGTACGGCTGTCGATCTTGCTGGAAACCTGAAACGCGATACGGGTGGGGATGTTGGCCTTGATCAGGCCGGTAATCACATCAACCGACGGGCGCTGGGTGGCCAGAATCAGGTGAATGCCTGCGGCGCGGGCTTTTTGTGCCAGCCGGGCAATCAGCTCTTCGATTTTCTTGCCCGCCACCATCATCAGGTCGGCCAGCTCGTCAATCACCACCACGATCAGGGGCAGGGTATCCAGCGGCTCAGGTGCTTCAGGCGTAAGACTGAAAGGATTGGGAATCTTTTCGCCGGTCTTTTCCGCGTCCTTGATCTTCTGGTTGTAACCAGCCAGATTGCGCACGCCCAGCTTGGACATCAGGCGATAGCGCCGTTCCATTTCACCCACGCACCAGTTAAGCGCATTGGCAGCCTGTTTCATGTCGGTCACCACCGGTGCCAGCAGATGCGGAATGCCTTCGTAGACCGACAGCTCCAGCATCTTGGGGTCGACCATGATCAGGCGGACTTCCCGTGCGGTGGATTTGTACAGCAAGGACAGGATCATCGCATTGATGGCGACCGATTTACCCGAGCCCGTGGTACCAGCCACCAGTACATGCGGCATCTTGGCCAGATCAACCGACACCGGCTGACCGGCAATATCCTTGCCGACAGCGATAGCCAGACGGGAACTCATGTTCTGGTAACCATCCGAGCCGATGATTTCCGACAGGCGGACGATCTGCCGTTTGGGGTTGGGTAGCTCCAGGCCCATGTATGTCTTGCCCGGAATGGTTTCCACCACCCGCACCGATACCAGTGACAGCGCGCGAGCCAGGTCTTTCATCAGGTTGACGATTTGCGCGCCCTTGACGCCCACGGCCGGTTCGATTTCGTAACGGGTAATCACCGGGCCGGGGTAGGCGGCAATCACTTTGACGTCCACGCCAAAGTCGGCCAGCTTGCGCTCGATCAGACGGGAGGTGTACTCGACGGTCTCGGCAGAAACCGGCTCGTGCTGGTCTTTGGGGGCTTCCAGCAGGCTCAGGCCGGGCAGCTCGCCGCTATTGGGGTCGGCAAACAGCGACTGCTGTACCGGTTTTTGTGCTTTGGGCGAAACAGGAATCTCCGCCGTAGTGGTTTCAATGCGGACTGGAGGTTTGTCTTCCTGCTTTTTCTTTTCGCTGCTGACTTTGACTTCACGCTGCTGCGCGGTTTCGCGGCCGATTTCCCGGTCCTTGCGGGCCTGCCAGGCATGCCGCACCTTGAGCACGCCATCTTCCAGCGTGCCGCCGATTTTTTCCATGATGTCCAGCCAGGACAGGCCGGTAAACAGTGAGAACCCGATGGCTGCCGTTACCGACAGCAACAGGTAAGCCCCGGATTGACCCAGGCCATGCGCCAGCGCCTTGCCCAGCCAGTGGCCCAGCATGCCGCCAGGGGACAAAGGCAACTTGAGCTGTTTGCCGGCCAGCACTATGCCTTCGACACTGGCACTGGACAGCAGCAACAGGAAAAAGCCACCCATGGCCGCCAGCGTCATCGGATTCAGGCGAAACCCCAGGGTTTCCATGCGACGGTAGCCCCAGGCAATGGCAACCAGGCAGAACACCACCAGCCACCAGGCTGACAAGCCGAAGATATAAAGCAGCATGTCTGACAGCCAGGCGCCAAAGGCACCGCCGTAATTGCGCACCGTGGGGTCGGATGAGCTGTGCGACCAGGAAGGGTCTTGTGGTGAATAGCTGGCCAATACCAGTACCAGGTAGACCGCAGCCACCGCCATCAGCAACCACCATGCTTCACGCAGCAGGCTGGCAAGCTTGGGGGGCAGTGGTGTCTGGCTGTTCTTGACGACGGCCTTTCTTTTGAAAAGTCGCATTTTTCTCGTTTAAGGCTAGGACAGGGGGTGATTATAGCCTGACAAGGCCGTTTGGCGCGCTTGCTGTTGTCAGGCTTTGCTGTTGAGACAAGGCTTTCAGGCTGGGTAGAGCGCACCGAGCACGCGCAAGCCGGCGGCACCGGTCACCTCGGGCAGGTTGGCGGGCAGGCGATGAGAAAAGCGCCAGGCCAGCCAGGCAAATGCAGCCGCTTCTACCTGATGCACCGGCAAACCGAGTTCGGCCGTACTGCAGATACGGAGATCCGGCAGTTGTTGTTGCAGTGCCTGCATCAATGCCGCATTGTGCGCACCGCCACCACAGACATGCATGCTCTGCGTTTGTGGGCAGTGGCGGCGAACTTCGCCGGCAATGCTGTGCGCAGTCAATTGCAGCAGTGTGTGCTGGACATCTGCTGCATCCAGGGCTGGCCAGGCGGCAAGCTGCTGCTCCAGCCAGTTGAGGTCAAACAGGTCACGGCCGGTGCTTTTGGGCGGCGGGAGTTTGAAATAGTCATCGGCCAGCATCTGTTGCAGCAAGGGCAGGTGCAAGCGACCACTGGCGGCCCAGTCGCCATTGGCGTCATAAGCCTTGCCGGTGTGGCGCTGGCACCAGGCATCCAGCAGCATATTGCCTGGCCCGCAGTCAAAGCCGATCACCGGCAGGCTGCGATGCAGCCTTGTCAGATTACTGATGCCGCCGATATTCAGGATGACCCGGTTTTCCGTGTCACTGGCAAACACATCCTGATGAAAGGCCGGAACCAGTGGGGCGCCATGGCCACCGGCAGCCACATCGCGGCTGCGGAAATCACCAATCACGTCAATGCCGGTCAGCTCTGCCAGCAAGGCATGGTTGCCAATCTGCAAGGTGTAAGCGGCATGCGGGGCATGGCGAATGGTCTGGCCGTGGCAGCCGATGGCGCGAATTGCTGCAGCGGGCAGGGCGGCCTTGCCCAGCAATTGCGCTACAACATCCGCATAAATTCGTGCCAGCGCATTCGCCAGGCGCGCGGCAAGGTCCAGTTCGTTGTGTCCGATGGCTTGCAACTGCAAGACCTGTTCACGCAGGCCAGCAGGGAAGGGCAGGAAACTGTCTTCCACTACATGCGGCTTGCCTTGGGCATCCATTTCCAGCAGGACGGCATCCACGCCATCCAGGCTGGTGCCGGACATCAGTCCGATATAGCGTTCAATCATGTCGTGTCGGCTTTTCATCAGGGCATCGTGTAGCGAGGCACAGGCGGTTTTGCGGTAATCCCGGCAGTTTGCGATAATCCCGCACTTTGCTGCCTGCCTTGCAGTTGCACTGCAATATACAGGGTTTGCCATGCATTGCAGACATTTCCAGTCGCAAACCGGAGTGCCTTGCCTGGTCAGCCTACTTGTCACTGCTAGCAGCCGGGCGATTGCCAGCTGCTTTGCCGATTTGAAATAACGGACTCATGAAGCTCACCCTGCTGATGCCAGGACTTGCCTGGCTGGACGTCCATGATGGCGCCGAAGTTTGCCGCGGGCTGTCGCTGCCCGCTTTGTCTTGCCTGCTGGGCCGTGGCCACAGGCATGGCCAGGCCTTGTCGCTGACCGAGCTGTATGGCCGGGTTGGCGGTTTCCCTTTACATGGACTGGCGCGCGAACTGGCAAAGCATGCCGGCCTGACAGGCGATGCCTGGCTGATGGCAGACCCGGTACACGTGCGCATTGATCGCGACCGTGCCTTGCTGGCCGATATCGGGGTGATGCGGCTGTCGCAGGATGAGGCCGATGCCATGGTACAAAGCCTGAACCGGCACTTTGCCGAAGACGGCCTGACCTTCCATGCCATCGAACCGGGGCGCTGGTTGCTGCAATTGCCAGGGCCCAGTCAGGCGCAATTCACTCCGCTGCAGGATGCAGTAGGTGAAAACGTGAATGAACACCTGCCCGCAGGCGAGCGTGGTTTGCACTGGAGCCGTTTGCTCAACGAGATGCAGATGCTGCTTTATACCCATCCGGTGAATGATGCCCGCGAAATGCAGGGCGAGCTGGCGGTCAACAGCGTCTGGCTGTGGGGGGATGGTGCAGCAGCAAGCCAGCTTGCCGATCAGCCGCGGGCAGATCTGTTGCTAAGCGATGACCCCATCTTGCAGCAGCAGGCCGACTGCCCCACGGATGCCATGCCCTATGACTTTTCCGGCCTGATGGCGCGCTGCACAACACTGCCAGCCAATAATCATGTTGTGGTAGTGCAGGATGCTTTGCTGTCGGCAGCGCAATACCGTGATGCCTGGGGCTGGCGCGAGCAATTGCAGCGCGTGGAAACCGACTGGTTCCAGCCGCTGCTGCAAGCACTGAAGCAAGGCAGAATCAGCGAACTGCAGCTGCAATGCCATGGGGCTGCCGGCTTCAAGCTGCGCATTTGCCGCCGTGATTTGTGGAAATTCTGGCAACGCCCGCAATCGCCCGCCACCCTGTATTGAGAGCTTCATGTCACGCATAGTCACCCGCAATATTCCAGACCAACATCATGCCACCCTGGTTGCCCAGGGCCTGAGTCCCTTGATGGCCAGGCTGTATGCCGCCCGCGGCATTGCCGGGTCGGATGAGCTGGACTACAGCCTCAAGGCCCTGCTGCCTTATCACAGCATGAAGAACATCACCGCCATGGCCAGCCGTCTGGCCGACGCCATTGCCGCCGGGCAGCGCATGCTGGTGGTGGCCGACTATGACGCTGATGGCGCAACTGCCTGCTCGGTGGCGGTGAAAGGCCTGTCCATGCTGGGCGGCAAGGTGGATTTCATCGTGCCCAACCGCTTTGAATACGGTTACGGCCTGACGCCGGAAATTGTCGACCTGGCCGCGCAAAGCAAACCCGACATCATCGTCACCGTCGATAACGGCATCGCCAGCGTGGCTGGGGTGGAGCGCGCACGTGCGCTGGGCATCGAAGTGCTGATTACCGACCATCACCTGCCTGGCGACACCTTGCCGCAGGCCTTGATCGTCAACCCCAACCAGCCGGGCTGCGAATTCCCCTCCAAGCACCTGGCCGGGGTAGGAGTGATGTTTTATGTGTTGCTGGCCTTGCGCGCCGAGCAACGCCAGCGCGGCATCTATGCCGGGCGGACAGAACCCAATCTGGGCGAATTGCTGGACTACGTGGCACTGGGTACGGTGGCGGACGTGGTACGACTGGATCAGAACAATCGCATCCTGGTGGAAAACGGCCTGCGCCGCATGCGTAGCGGCCGCATGGTGCCTGGCATTGCCGCACTGTTCCGCATTGCCGGACGTGCACATTACAAGGCCAACACCTTTGATTTGGGATTTACTCTTGGTCCCCGGCTGAATGCGGCCGGGCGGCTGGATGATATGAGCCTGGGCATCGCCTGCCTGCTATCCGGCACGGAAAGCCAGGCCATGACACTGGCGCAAGAGCTGGACCGGCTGAACCGCGAGCGCCGGGTCATCGAGCATGGCATGCAGGACGAAGCGCTGGCGGTACTCTCCAGCATCGACCCGGCAGACCGCTACACCCTTACCCTGTACCGGGATGACTGGCATCAGGGCGTGGTCGGCATTGTTGCCTCGCGCCTGAAAGAGCGTTTTCATCGTCCGGCCATCGTGTTTGCGCCGGGCGATGAAGGCGAGATCAAGGGTTCGGGCCGCTCCATTCCCGGCTTTCATCTGCGCGATGCGCTGGACTTGGTGTACAAGCGCCACCCGGGTTTGATCCTCAAGTTTGGCG
Organism: Aquitalea sp. ASV11; assembly: GCF_016429185.1. Classification (NCBI taxonomy): domain Bacteria; kingdom Pseudomonadati; phylum Pseudomonadota; class Betaproteobacteria; order Neisseriales; family Chromobacteriaceae; genus Aquitalea; species Aquitalea sp. ASV11. The sequence goes on along the minus strand of NZ_JAELUD010000004.1, from coordinate 44,952 downwards.
GCCATGCCATGGCAGCCGGCATGACGCTGGCAGAAGCACGGTTTGCCGAATTCCAGCAGGCATTCGAACAAGTGGCACGCGAGTTGCTGGACGAAAACCAGCTCACCCGCACCATCGAAACCGACGGCAGCCTGGATGCGCGCGAGCTGCATCTGCCGTTTGCCGAAGAACTGGCCGCAGAAGTGTGGGGGCAGGGCTTTCCGGTGCCGTATTTCCACGACCGCTTTGCCGTGATGAGCCAGCGCGTGGTGGGAGACAAACATCTTAAATTACGGATTGCCAAGCAAGGGCAGGAGTTCGACGCCATGCTGTTCAATCAGGTGGACTGGCTGCCTGACAATATCAATGCGGTGTATCAGCTGGTGGCCAATGAATGGCAAGGACGCAAGGAATTGCAGATTTACCTGCAGCACTGGACGACAGCGGAGTGATGCTGTCCGGATGTGACGATTACTGCGGATAAAGCGGTTGACCGATGGCCAGCTGGTCGTCGTCACGAAACTTGCTGGCCGGGCCAGCAGACCAGGCCCAGCCAGCCAGACTGCCGTCTTCGCGGGTGTAAATGCGTACCAAACCGCGCCCGATACCGGTTTGCTTGCTGCCATCTTCCCTGTAGCGAGTATCGCCCTTCCAGTGCGCACCTGCCGAATCGATGACCTCCACCAACCACTGAGTGGTTCCCGGCTGCAAAGGTGGTTGTGGAGGGTTCAGCACTTGCGGTTTGCTGTTGACGATCATCACGTGGCCGGTGTCCTTGGCATGCAGATAACGCGCTGCAAAAACATCGCCGGCTTCAACATCCTGCATGTGCTCGCGCCGGACAAAGCCCTGACCAGCGGCAATTGCCGTGTAGTAATTCTCGGCCTTGGGGTATTCCTTCCAGTAAGTCCTGCGTACCCCATCCAGCACCAGGCTGTCGGTACGCTGGAAAATGGCATCAAGCAAACCACTGCAATCCGTTTGTACCGCGCTGTATTCGGCGCGGCCCAGCAAGCCCGCATCGCCTTGCCAACGTACCCAGCCATGATGCTGATAACTGTTGTGCTCGGGGCTGACCTCTGCAAGCAGTTGCCGGGCCAGCTGCAAATGGGCAGGCAGAGGAGGGGCATCAGCCCAGGCAGGACTGGTCAGCAGCATGATTATCAAGAAAGGGCGCATCAAGGTGCCTGCCTGAGGGAAAACCGGATTATCGCGCCGGATTCCGGTTTTTGTCAGCCAGCAAGCCAGGGTTATATCAGATCAGCCCTTGCGCCAGCATGGCATCCGCCACTTTGGCGAACCCGGCAATATTCGCGCCGCGGACATAGCTGACACGGCCATCCTCTCCCCGCCCGTGGTTGACACAGGCCTGATGAATACCTTGCATGATGGCATGCAGGCGTGCATCCACTTCGCCATGTGTCCAGCTCAATCGCGCCGCATTCTGGCTCATTTCCAGCCCTGACGTAGCCACACCACCGGCATTGCTGGCCTTGCCGGGCGCATACAGGATGCCAGCCTGCTCGAAGCACTGAACGGCTTGCCAGGTGGACGGCATATTGGCACCTTCGGCTACGCAACACACCCCGTTTTCAATCAGGCAGCGCGCGTCTTCTTCATCCAGTTCGTTCTGCGTGGCGCAGGGTAGCGCAACATCCACTGGTATTTGCCAGGGCCGTTTGCCCAACAAGAACGGCAGGCCGAGTCGTGCTGCATAGTCGCTGATTCGCCCGTAATGACGGTTCTTCACCTCCATCAGCTCGGTCAACTTTGCCGGGGTGAAGCCCTGCTCATCCAGTACCGTGCCACTGGAATCGGAAGCAGACACTACCTTGGCCCCCAGCTCCATGGCCTTGGCAATGGCGTATTGCGCCACGTTGCCGGAACCCGAAACACTCACCCGCATCCCTTCCAGTGACAAGCCACGTGTCTTCAGCATTTCCTGCGCAAAATACACGGTGCCGAATCCGGTGGCTTCCGGTCGCATCAGCGAACCGCCAAAACTCAGTCCCTTGCCGGTAAATACACAGTCTGCGCGGTTGCCCAGCTTTTTCACCATGCCGGCCATATAAGCAACCTCTCGCCCGCCAACGCCGATATCACCCGCCGGGACGTCGGTATCAGCACCAATATGACGGTAAAGCTCGCAGGCAAATGCCTGGCAAAATCGCATGACTTCTGCCGGGCTCTTGCCCTTGGGATCGAAGTCCGACCCGCCTTTGGCACCGCCCATGGGCAGGGTGGTCAGTGCATTTTTCAGTGTTTGTTCAAAGGCCAGAAACTTGAGAACAGACAGATTGACCGAAGGATGAAAACGTATCCCGCCCTTGTACGGACCAATGGCCATGCTGTGTTGCACCCGGTATCCGCGATTGACCTGGACCCTGCCTTGATCATCCGTCCAGCACACGCGGAACATGATGATGCGTTCAGGCTCCGTCAGACGTTCCAGCAAGGCCTGATCGGTGTAGTGCGGATGCTGCCGCAAGAAGGGTTGCAAACTGTCAAATACCTCGTGGACAGCTTGCAGGTATTCCGGCTGATGGGGATTGCGCTGGCGCAGGTGCTCAAGGAAAAGCGTGCTATCGAACATGGCGTATGAGAATGGCGAGTTTTCGAAAGCACGAGTTTAGCCAGCAAAGGGGCAGGGTAAGTCTGCCAAGTCGTTCAACAGCACAAAATCGGAATAAACGAGACATGCCCGGAGAATTTTCCAGGAAGCTGCCATATCGAATCGCAGTGCTGTAGCATGAATATGTACAAAATCAATCTTGTTCGCTATGCTGGGCTGATTGTCATCCTGCAGCAAAGAAAATCATGACAGAACTGATAATGGGTGTGTTGTTGCTAGGCTCGGTAGCCAGCTTGCTGGCCTGTTTCCGGGTGCAGCAGCGCAGCGCAACCGAGCGTCAGCAATGGTTGCAGCAAGAGGCAGGCATGCAAGCCAGGCAGGAAGCGCTGCAGGAATCATTGCAGCAGTTAGGCCGGCAATTTGATGCCCAATCCCGGGAGCTGAACGACTTGCGGGCGCAGTTGGCTGAAGCACAGCAACAAACAGCCGTGCATTGGGCCAGCAAGCAGGAGCAGGCCCGTCAGCTGGAGCAAACCCGCAATGACTGGCAGCGGCAAGGCCAGCAACTTCAACAGCAAGCGCAGGAGCTGGTCCGGTTGAGCAACCGGGAGCAAGAGCTGCAAACCATGCTGCAAATGGAGAGGCAGCAAGCGGCGGAGAAATTGGCCTTGCTGACCGAGGCCAAAGAAACGCTGAGCAATCAGTTCAAGGCGCTGGCCAATGACATTCTGGAAGAAAAGTCCAAACGCTTTGCCGAACAGAATCAGCAAAGCCTTGGGGCCATGCTGGTCCCGTTGCACGAACGCATACAGGGTTTTGGCAAACTGGTGCAGGACACTTACGACAAGGACTCCAAGGAACGCCTGAGCCTGGAGCAGGAATTGCGCCGCCTGCAAGAAATGAATACCCGCCTGAATCAGGACGCCATTGCCCTGACCCAGGCACTGACTGGCAGCAACAACAAGGCCCAGGGCAACTGGGGGGAGATGGTGCTGGAGAAGGTGCTGGAAACGTCGGGCCTGAGCCGGGATCGCGAATACCGGGTTCAGGTGTCTGATGTACTGGAAACAGAAGATGGCCTGAAACGTTACCAGCCCGATGTGGTTATCGACCTGCCGGAAGGCAAGCAACTGGTTGTTGATTCCAAAGTCAGCCTTAACGCCTATGTGCGCTATGTGGCAGCCAGTGATGAAGATACGCGCGAACAGGCCATCAAAGCACACGTGGCGGCCATTCGCCAGCATATCCGCAGCCTGTCGGAAAAGCGTTATCAAGACCTGTACCGGCTCAATACCGTGGATTTTATCTTCATGTTCATCCCGGTGGAGCCCGCGTACCTGCTGGCCGTGCAACACGACATGAGTCTGTTTAATGAGGCTTTTGAACGCCGCATCATGATTGTCGGCCCCAGCACCTTGCTGGCAACGCTGCGCACTGTGGCCAGCATCTGGCGCTATGAGTACCAGAACCAGAACGCTCAGGAAATTGCCCGCCAAAGTGGCGCCATGTACGACAAGTTCGCCGGCTTTGTCGGCAATATGGAAAAACTGGGCAAGCAACTGGACAGCACCCGTGAGGTTTTTGGCGATGCCATGCGTCAGCTGTCGTCCGGACGCGGCAATCTGCTGTCCAGTGCCGAGCGTCTGCGCAAGATGGGAATCAAGCATAACAAGCAACTCCCCGGACACCTGCTGAGTGATACGGCAGAAGAGGGAGGTGATGAATGAATGCGCGCATTTGGAGGTGAACTATTTGCGCCAAATGGTTAAGATAGCGCCGTTAAATCAGCAAGCATGACCGCAGCCTTCTTGCGGCCAGCATGACAAACAGGAGTATCAGTATGGTGTTCTTCAAGGTTCCGATGCGCAATTCCAGCGAATGGGAAAAAATGTATGACTTCATTATTGTTGAGATGAAGTCGGCTGATGAGCTGGACGATGTACTGTCGGCTACGCTGTATGATGTTTTCGGTGAATTTGACGACGAGCAGCCGGAACACTGGCAGCCGCAGCAACTGACCCTGGAACAGGCTCTGGCTTCCGGCTGGCCGATTTTCAGCTACGCCATGTATCAGCGTGAAAAAGAAATCGCCTGAGCGTCTTGCTTGAGCATTTCAATAAAAAGCCCTGCAATGCAGGGCTTTTTTCATGCATGGGTGGCCAGATCAAGGGCAGGGGTTTGGAATCCGTGCATGAATGGCTTCCAGCTGCTGCAGGATTTCATCACTCAGCGTGACATGGATGCTATCCAGATTTTCCTGCAGCTGCGCCAGCGTGGTCGCACCAATGATATTACTGGTGACAAACGGACGACTGTTGACAAAGGCGAGTGCCAGTTGTGCCGGGCTGATTCCATGCTGCTGCGCCAGCTCAACATAGGCCTTGCTTGCCTCTGCAGCTATCGGGCTGCTGTAACGGGTAAAGCGATCAAACAAGGTCAGACGTCCACCTGCAGGGCGTGCGCCATTCAGGTATTTGCCCGTCAGCACACCAAAGGCCAGCGGCGAATAGGCCAGCAAACCGACATTTTCCCGTCGGCTGAACTCTGACAAGCCAATTTCGTACAGCCGGTTCAGCAGGCTGTACGGGTTCTGAATACTCACCACACGTGGCAGGCCAAGGTTTTCGGATGCTTTCAGAAACTGCGCCACGCCCCATGGTGTTTCATTGGACAGACCGATGGCACGGATTTTTCCATCGCGAATGAACTCCTGCAGGACGGACAGCGTTTCTTCGATCGGCGTACTGCCTGCCGGATCATCCTGCCAGGGAAAACCCAATGTACCAAAGGTATTGGCGTTACGATCCGGCCAATGCAATTGGTACAGATCGAGATAATCGGTCTGGAGACGACGCAGACTGTCGTTCAGCGCCTGAGTCAAATTCTTGCGATCAAAGTGGGGGTTGCCATCACGAAAATGGCTGGGTCGCTTGGGATCGGTCGCAGGACCAACTGCCTTGCTGGCCAATACGATACGATCACGTTGACCGGTTTTCTTCAGCCAGCTGCCGATATAGGACTCTGTCAGACCTTGTGTTTCAGGACGAGGCGGCACCGGATACATCTCAGCTGCATCCAGCAGGTTCACCCCATGCTCAAGCGCCAGGTCAATCTGGCTATGTGCCTCAGCTTCGGTATTTTGTTCTCCCCAGGTCATGGTGCCCAGGGCAATCACGCTCACCGAAACATCAGTGTCGCCCAGCTTGCGATATTGCATGATTCGTATCTTTCCGTCAGGTGGATGGGGAAGTACATGGTACTGATGCGAACGATAACTGAGAAGTCATTTGCTTCCATAAGTAATCCTCTGAATATAGATGCACTAGTTCGTATAATCTGCTCATATGTTAAATCCAGACTCGCGCTATTGAGGTGTGGTAGCGCCATCATCGTTGCTATCATCAGACCACCCAGGACTGCCATCACTGGCACGAGTGCGCGTCCCTTCTCCTGCTCTCGTGCCTGCCTGAAATCCCTCCAAATCCCGCGCCGTTCCTCGTTTTTCTCTCTTTCCTCTTGAGCAGCTGCGATGATTCGCATCGGGTCAATACCAAGCGTTTTGGCAACCATGATGCATGCAAAATCGTCCATGGTTCTTTCGCCAGTTTTGTATTGACTGAGTGTGCTTTGGGCAATTTTCATCGTTGCCGCTTTCTCTTTGTCGTTCTTCCCAGCGACCTTTTCTAGTGCTTCCAGTAGGTAGTCCGTTGATTTCTTCATGGCTAATTCCGTTGACAGTTCACGTCTGTGATTTGAATATCACGACCGTGAATTCACATATGTGAAGCACGGCTGAGAATTGTGTTGATTATAGAGGAGGGCGGGACGTGCAAGTAAATCGTTTCTGTTCTGGTCGTTGGCGCTGTCATGGCCACTGCCTCATGTCCACTCTCCCAGGTCGCTTTGTAAGCCTTACCGGTTTTGTCATCAGAGGTGTCCATCTCCAAGTCGGATGCACTGCGCCTCTGAACCATTCTGAGGAAAACGCCATGCTCGTAATCGAAGTTGAACGCGCCGACGTGCAAGAGCGCACCGGCACACGTGACAACGGCCAACCGTGGAAAATCCGCAACCAGGTCGTCTACGCCCACATGTATGACGCTGAAACCGGCCAACTCAAACGCTATCCGACTGAGGTCAAACTGCGCCTGGTCGATGACGCCAAGCCGTATCAGCCCGGTTTCTACATGCTGTCGCCGACTTCCATTTTCAGCGATCGCTACGATGCGCTGGCCGTGGATGCGCACCTGGTCACGGTCGAGGAGTACATGAAGGCCACTGCTGCGGCCATCAGCCAGCGTATTCCGAAAGAGCAAGCTCAAGCTAAGGCGGCTGGCTGATCATGAATACCGTACCCAATCTCCCGGAAATCATGCCGCACAGCCCCATGTTTTGGGACTGGCACCGTGTCCAATTTATGGACCTGACGGCTTCTGAAAAGGTCGAGCTGGAACGGCTGGGTGCGGACTTCTTCGAATATGCCCCTGAACAGCTTGCGATCTATCGCACCCCAAAGGGGCTGACCTTCTTGACTCCTATCGAGCTGATAGAGGTCTGACGTGTCCATTGCCCAATTGCTCGTTCCCAATAAGGCCTATCTCAAGCCGTTTCTGGCTGGCCTGCCGTCTGCACTGTCTGATGACATTGCGGACGAATGGAATTCGCGCTTGGCCAAACCCGCTACGGCTTCCTCTTGGCTCCGTAGCGCGCCGGCTAATAGCTGGCTCAAATTCACCACTGAGGCAATCCGCTCCATCGGCGTGCCTCGTTCTCTCTACCTTGATGAAGCTGATATCGATGCAAAGGCAAAGGCGCTTTCTCGGAATTCGAGTTGGATGCGGCGGACCGGCGCTTCACTTGCTGATGTACAAGCGCTGGCCGGGCTCTACCATCTTCACTTACCGGACTGGGAAAAACAGCCCCACACGCCGGATTCAGTCTGGGCCCGCGCCTGTGACGTGGCATTCTGGAAGCGCCAGATTAGGTCGGTTCATTCTCGTCTTGCGGAGCGAGGAGCCATTATTGCCGGACGTGTGCATAATCGCGCCGGGCTATACGCCTCCGACGACCAGGTAAAGCGCACCATCCAGCGCAAGCGTCGCTCTTCGCAAGTCCTTGCCAACCAGCTCGTGATCAATGAGCTTGGCCAGGAATACAGCCTGGCTGATTTGGCCGCACTCTCACCGGCCAATCCGCTGATTCGTCGTGCTGAATTGATGGTCCGCCTGCGTGGCTTTGAAACCATTGCCAAGCAAGTAGGCCATGCCTGTGACTTCTTCACTCTGACATGCCCTGGTAGCTATCACCCCCGTTTGTCCAAAAGTGGACAGCTCAATCCGAACTATCAGCCAGGCATCGGCCCGCGCGAAGCCCAAGCTCATCTGCAAAAGGTCTGGTCACGTGCCAGGGCAAAGCTCCATCGCAAGGGCATCCGCATGTACGGGTTCCGGGTGGCTGAGCCGCATCACGATGGCACTCCGCATTGGCACATGGTGCTGTTCTTCAATGAGGCTGACCGCCGTGATATCCGTAAAGTGCTGCGCTCTTATGCGCTCCAGGTCAATCCATCCGAGCCAGGTGCATGGCGCCGTCGCTGTACTTTTAAAAAGATTGACCTGCTCAATGGCTCGGCCTGCGGCTACGTCGCCAAGTACATCTGCAAGAACGTGGACGGCCGCAAAGCTGACTCTCTCGCCCTGGGCGAATTCGACCACGAGTCGAATCCCAATAATCCAGCTTTGCTACATGAAACGGCCATCCGTGTGGAGTCCTGGGCCAAGTGGGGCATTCGCCAGTTTCAGCAAATAGGCTGCGTCCCGGTCACGGTCTGGCGCGAGCTGCGCCGACTGGATGCCACCGAGCAGCGTCCAGAGTTGGCCGACATGATTACCGCCACGCAAGCCAGCGACTGGGCCGGTTACGTGATGCTCCAGGGCGGTCCGTTTGCCTCCCGTAAAGAGCTTGCCGCAGCCCTGTATTCCGAGCCTGTCACGAATCGTTATGGCGAGGATTCTGCCGTTGCAAAAGGTGTAGATGCTTTTGGTGTTATCGCCATTTCCAGAATCCACACCTGGACAATTTCCAATCCAGTTTTTGGCGCAGCCGCCGTATCGGGGCGAGGCACGAGCCACGTTACAGGCGGCGAAAGCCGCCCTTGGACTCGTATCACTAACTGTACGCACCAGGAACAATCGGTTTCCAGAATTTCACATCGTGAATTCATTCTTGATGAAATTGATTCACTTCCACCTGATTCATTTTTTATTAATTCGCCTCCACCTGGTTGGATGCATTAACTGTAGGTAACTCGTATGCCTGCATGTCTCGTAACAGATGCATCTGGCGTTGTCACGATAACGACTGATGCACCTCAATCCTGTCAAGGCTATTTGGCGCTCACGCAAGCTGAATATGCCTCTGCCACTTCATCGGTTTTCCCGCCGTTGACGCTGGAGCAGGGTGGGGCTATCTCCGTGGCCATATTAGGCCTTTGGGCAATAGCCTTTGTTTTACGCTCTTTGCGTGTTTCTCTTTTAAACCAATCCGGTGATTCTTAGGAGTTTTGATTATGACCAAAAACATTCAAAAAGGCCTGCTGGCCGCTGGTGCTCTGGTAGCTGTTTCGGGTTCTGCAATGGCTGATACTGTATCGATCGATACCACTTCGATCACTTCCACCATTTCCGGTGGTGCCGCTGCGATTTCCGCCATTGGCGTTGCTGTTCTGAGCATCTTCGCCCTGGCTAAGTGCTACCAGCTCGTCAAAAAAGCGTTCTAAGGGTTCGCCCCTTACCGTAAAAGGGGCCTTCGGGCCTCTTTTTTATTTACGATTTTGGAGAAATGAATGTGGCGGGTTATTGGCTTATTATTGGTTTGCTTGGGGCTGGCTGGATTTTGTTCTGCTGATACTATTCCTGCTACAGTTTCAAATTCCTCTATTGTTCAAATTGTTTACCAGGGCAATTCTGGTTGTACTGGTCAGCCTTTGTCTTGTTTTGATGGAGACATAGCTTCTTTATCTTCTGCGACAGGCAAGCCTGTCAAAATGACATTCGACGGCTCAATGTTTTATATAAGCCATTATTTTGTCGATGGCACATCTCAGGTTGATGAGTATGGCCGTTTTTTCCCGCAATATTCCTGCCCTTCTGGTTATACGCTCTCTGGCACAAACTGCACCAAGCCAGACATCATTGCTTGCACTCAGGCTCAAGTTGATTCCATGTGTGCTTCTTCTAAGGGCACTGGCTTGATGCTGAGTAGCACCAGCACTTCCGTTTGCGGTCCTCCTATTAACAATCCTTCCGGTTGCTCTCTTCCTGCTGGTTCTGCTTGCAAAATGACCGCTCGTTACAATCCGCTTGGTCCTACTATTTGGTGGGATTTTACGGGCCAGTCTTGCGCCACTAATAGTGCCGACCCTGTAACTCCTGATAAGCCTCAACCGTTGCCGCAATCGCCTGCTGACTGCAAACCGGGTGAATATTGGGGCAAAGTAGGTGGACCGAATGGCGAATTAACTGGTTGCTTTGGCGGCGGTCCTATTCCCCCATCTACCAGCAATCCATCTGATAAAACCGGCAAGGATGCAAATGGTAATTGTGCTGCTGGTTATGTCGGCTCTATCGATGAAAACGGTAACCTAGTTTGTAGGCCGACTGTTCAGCCTGATTCAAATGTTAATTGCCCTGCTGGATATAACAAAATTGCTGTTGGCGGTACGACTATTTGTGTTTCAACCACGCCTGGCACTGGCGGTCAAACGGCTGGTCCTGCTGGTTCCCAGTCACCAAATGGTGGTTGGCCTAAGCCAAAAGTTGACGCTTCTGGCGGTTCTGGCACTGGTTCCGGCTCGGGTACTGGCAATGGAAACGGTGACGGTACTTGCACTGGTTCTAAATGCGGTGACGGTGATGGCTGCCCATATTCCGGCATGTTTGCGTTTATGTGTGACAGTACACAAACTTTTTCTCCTGATACATCCGGCCTCGCTGGTGAATCTGGCGGTGATCTTTCTTCAATGCTCAATACAACGAATGATTTCGTATTTGGCAACTCTTCATGCCCGCCTGATTTGACTGTTGATTACAACGTAGCTGGTTATACCGGCACCTTGTCACTCACTTATCAGCCCTGGTGCACTGTTGCGGGCTGGTGCCGTCCAGTTGTGATTGCTGTTGCCCTGGTACTTGCCGCGATGATTGCTTTGGGGAGAACTAAATAATGCCTGCATTAGCTGCCCTGGTATGGGGTGTTATTACCACCATTCTTTCTTCTTTGATTTCCAGAATTGTTACCGCTCTTGGGCTTGGTATGGTTTCGTATTCTGGCGCTTCTACCTTGCTGGCCTTTTTGAAGTCCTCCATTACTTCAAGCGTTCATTCCGCGCCAGCCGCCGTTGTTTCCATTCTTGGCATGTTCGGGTTTGGTCAGGCCATCAGTATTCTTTTCGGCGCTGTTACTATTCGCATGACTTTGGCGGGCATGGATAGTGCAGGTAACTTTGTGCAAGCCAGGTGGAAGGGGTTCGGCAAATGATTACCTTGATCACTGCTGTTCCTGGTAGCGGCAAAACGCTCTATACCTTGAAAACACTTTCGGAGCTGGCCAAGCGTGAAGATCGCCAGGTTTACTATTACGGCATCAAGCTGACTGACCTGGGCAAACAGATTCTCGGCTGGATAGAGCTGGAAGACCCGCTCAAATGGTATGAGCTGCCGCCTCAGGCCATTGTTGTCATTGACGAATTTCAGAAGGTTTTTCCCAAGCGTCCGAACGGCTCGCCGGTGCCTAGGTATATGTCGGAGTTTGAAACGCATCGTCACCTTGGCATTGACGTTTGGCTGATCACTCAGGGCACTAAGCTTTTCGATACGCACTTGAAGGACCTGATCGGCAAACATATCCATCTGCTGCGTATCTTCGGTGCTAAGGCAGCCCAGGTGCTCAAGTGGGACGGCTGCCAGCAGAATCCCAACTCTAAGTCGGTCAAAGCTGATTGCCTTGATAGCTCCAAGTTCATTTATCCGAAGGAAGTTTTTAAGTGGTATGTCTCGGCTGAGGCCCATACGCACAAGCTCCAGATCCCTCGTAAGTTTTGGGCCTTGATGATCTTCCTCGTGCTTTCCATTGCCGCTGTTTACCTGTCCTTTCACTTTGTCGGCAAGCTCGGCAAGACTGACTCCGACAAGATGGCCACTGCCGGCGCTTCTGCGCCTGTTGGCCAGGTGCAAGGCGGTGCACAGCCCAGGCACATCAAAACTGCTGCTGAGTTCGCTGCTGAGCGTGTCCCGCGCATTGATGGCGTTCCTGAGTCTGAGCCTCGCTATGATGATTTGGCAGTGCCCAAAACCTTCCCGCGCATCGTTGCCTGCATTGCCAGCACAAAGAAATGCGGCTGCTATACCCAGCAAGGAACTCCGGTAGACATCCCTGAGTTCAAGTGCCGTCAGCAGGTAGAGCGTCCTCAGTTCGACCCGTATCAAGAGCCTGACCTGCCTCGGCGTGTCCAGGACGATCGCCAGCAGCCTCGCGCCGTTGTTCCTGAGACCGATCAGCCGCGCCAACAACACTCCCAGGGCCTTGCCATGGACGACGCGAACCCTCAGGAAAACCGTTTTGACCAGCTCCGACACAATGGCCTTGCTTTGAAAAGGTCAGCGGGCACGAATTCGTCTGGTGCAAAGTAAGTCAGCAATAAAATCTTGACCAGGTGCGCCGATCGTCAAAAATTTGTTGCTCAGTTTTTCTTCTTTTTGGAGTTAAATTTCATGGACTTGATCTCTATTCCTCTTTCGGTTGTTTTCCAGATTGCCATTCTGTCCGGGTTTGTAGGTGCCTTTGTCGTCTTTATTTCCGGCCCTTTCATGCTTTGGTTTTTCCGCTGTGTCGAGCCTTTGCTTTCATTCATTTCCCGCCCCTTGTTCTGGTGCTTGGCTCGTCGCCTTGTTTCTCGCTATCCCATGTCACAAATACGTCGTCGCCTGGTATTGCGCCAGAAGGCGAGGGCACACCGCATTGCAGACTGATTCTAATTTTCTCACTCTCCTGGTACGTCCAAGCCTCGCCGGGACGGCGCACCCCTAGGGGCCACACCGGGATGATTTGTGTCCCGGTGGGGGTAGGGGGCCTTGACCTGCAACAGCAGGTCTTAGGCGGCGCAGGCTATCCCTTGAACAGATCATTCAGCATCAAGCCGAACCGCGCCTGTCGGTGGCAATTCTCCTTGTAAAAATCCCGCTCCATCATCAGTCTTTCAATCAGTTCTGCCTGCTCCTGGACAAGGCTGTTCGCTTGCCGGTACTCGCGGATTTTTGCCATTTCTTCAAAGCTTATGCTTTCGCCCCAGGGCATTGTTATTCGGTCTTGCTGGATGTTGACCGTCCGCCATTTCCCCAGGGCTTCCATGTCCTTTTTCTGTTTCAGGTATAACCATACGTGTCGCGGCACCGGCTTTGCTCCGGTTATCCATGCGTTCCACTGCCTGGTTGTGACGCCCAGCTCCTCGGCGCTAGCTTTGTGGTCGTGTGTAAAGAGTAGTCGTGCCAGCTCCAGCTCGTCGCACTTGAATGTGGTCGTCGGCGAGAGTCTTTTCTTCATCGGTTTGCCAAAATAAAAAGCCCCACGATGGTCGCGGGGCTGGCAATGTAAATTGTGTAAATCACGCATTTTGCATTGCAAATGTGTTGCAGCGTGACAACATCGTATTTGTACGTAGCCGCCCGACTCGAATCCTTCTGATGGTTCGCATAATATATATTATGTCAAATATTATGATAAATCCCAACCGTGAAATTCCATGCATGGTAGCAAAGCTCACACTTCAGTTGCTTAGCTACGCGTATCAAAAAAGGCCCCGTGGGGCCTTTTCACTACTGCAGCTGACGGGTCAGACGCTATCGACATTACTTTGTACTTCGCTTTCGCTCAGTACTTCTTGCGCCCAGACCACGGCTTCCATATAAACACTATTCACCTGACCGATCTCGACTCCCATGTCGGCAGCCAGCCGGGTGATGCTGGCGCTGTCATCCTGTTCACAGGCTTTCGCCAGTTGCAAGGGTGCGGCAAACAGGCCCTTGTCGTGCAGCAATGCATCAGAAATCATGAACGGCAGGTCCAGCGGCTCCAGCGCTTCGCTCAGAGGCATATGGAGCAGCTCGCCCAGCAAGGAGAACATGCCGGTCAGGAACAGATGCTCCGCCTCCAGCTTGTTGCCACGCACGATGCCGAGTTCTTCCATGAAATGGGCTCGGATCAGCGACTTTTCCAGCAAGGACAGGGTTGCACCGCTATCACTTTCCGAGGTGAATAGCAGCAGGGACAGCCATTTGAACAAGGCATTGCGCCCCAGCAGCATCAACCCGTCTTCAATGGTCTGGATCTTGCGAGACAGGCCGTTGACCGGCGAATTGACAAAGCGCAGCAGCTTGAACAGCAATACCGAATCCAGCTTGAACTGGGCTTCCACTTCTGCGGTAGGTGCATTGGCACGGAGCAGGCGCATGATTTCCAGCACCCTGCCCTGATTTGCGCCCTCCTTCTGGCTTACCCTTTGCTGTGCAACCGATAGATAGGAGCCATGAAACAGGGCAAAGCGCTCATTGTTTTTGGCATGGCGGCACAAGGCCAGCTCTTCAGCTGTGTTGATGTTGCGTGCCAGCCAGCGCAGTTGCGGGTAGCGCTGCGGCAGTTGTTCCAGCAAGGGAAACAAGGCGCGGGTATTGGGCGCGGCAAAATCCAGCACCAGGTAATCCAGTCGCTGGTACAGCGCCAATGCGGTGGGGCTGCTGCCGTAACGTGCCGGTTCAACGGCAAAGCGCAGCCCTGCTCCACGCAAGCCATCAAGCTGGGCAATCAGGTCTTCGGTGAGTTGCTCGCCTTCCAGTAAGTCGAGCATGTAAATGGTGCTGTCAGATGGCAGTTCCAGCGACGGCAAATCATCAAGTGAGGCGAGCGAGACATGAATGAAGGCGCGGCGAAAGGTCAGCAGGCGGAAGATGTTCATGTTCTTCAGTGTGCTGAACAACACCCGGTCAAACGTGCGCCGGCCTGCGGGTGTGTGGCTGCCACTCAGCCCGTCCTTGACGGAAAACTCATAGGCAACAATGCGCTGGGACTTGTCCTGGATGGGCTGATGGGAAACAAAGCCCAGGGTCTGTGGCAGGTTGAGCGGTGCACTGTGGCCGGCAGCTTCTTCCACCCTGGCAGGTGGCTGGGCTACAGGGGGGGCTTCCGGTGTGACCTGCTCTCCCCGATTGAGCAAGCCGCCGAATATCTTTTTAAACATTGTTTACTCGCTGACATCAACAGTTAGCCATGCGGGCCAGTCAGCCTGAACTACAGGCCATAGCCGCGCATGACAGTGTAGTCAGAATTGGCATGCATGGACAGTCTGTTGTGAACAAATCAGTTGTGCACAGGAGACTTGCGCAGCCAGCACTCATTCTGAAACACTCCGGCAAAAAATGGAGTCAGCAGTTTGTCGGCATCCTGCACCAGGTCAACCACCTGATTGAGCAACCAGCTGTCGATCAGGCCGCAGATGGTGGAGTGCAGGCAGCCCGCAGCGCAGCGCAGGTCTATTCCCGGGCGCACCAGCCCGGCTTCGGCAGCCTGACTGAGGATGGTATGCAGATTGCCTATCTTTTCCATCAGCCAGTTGCGGTCCATCAAATGGGAATTCTGCATTTCACCCACGTATTCACAGCGCAGGTTGATGATGCCGATAACCCGTGCAATGCGTGGCGTGGTGGTTACCAGCCGCAGCACCCCGCAGCTGTGCAGCCACAAGCGTTGTGCCGGGTTGAGCTCCGGGCAATGTCCAGCCTGCAACAAGACATCCATCATCTCGGCAAATGGTGGAAATGCGCGATCACACATGGCGTTGAACAAGTCGGCCTTGTTGTCGAAATGCCAGTAGATGGCACCACGCGTCAGGCCGGCGTGCTCGGCAATGCTGGCCAGCGTGGTTTTGCTGACGCCCTGTTCCCAGAACAGATGTTCTGCTGCATCCAGCAACAGATGCCTTGTCTTGTCAGCTTCTTCTTTAGTCTTGCGTGCCATTGCGTCATCAATCCGGAAAAGATGACCGGGTACATTGCCCGGTCATTCTGTTTTTTGGGGGAGCACCACCAGAAACTCCCCTGCCAGCAGAAAGCCCGGAATTCTACCCGCCTTTGCTGCCCTGCTCCACTGGCTGCCACCCCCCGCCCAGCACCTTGTACAACGTCACCAGATTGGAAGCTTGCGACAGTTGTGTGCTGATCAGGTCCTGCTGCGCGGTGTAGAGCGTGCGCTGTGCCACCAGCAAGGTCAGGTAGCTGTCGATACCGGCCTTGAAGCGCGCCTCGGACAATTGCAAGCTGCGCTGGCTGGACTGCACCAGTGCCTGCTGTGCCTTCAGCTGGGTGCCCACCGTGCCACGGATTGCCAGCGCGTCGGACACTTCACGGAATGCAGTCTGCACAGCCTTGTCGTACTTGGCGACCGCGATTTCCCGTGCCACTTTTGCCGATTCAAGATTGGCGCTCAGACTGCCGGCATTGAAAATGGGCAGGTTGATGGACGGGCTGAACGACCAGGCCCCGCTACCAGCCTTGAACAGATCGGACAAATTGCTGGAGCTGGCTCCGGCACTTGCCGTCAGGCTGATACTGGGGAAGAACTTGGCCCGTGCTGCACCGATATTGGCATCCGCGGCTTTCAGGTCGTGCTCGGCCGCCAGAATGTCCGGACGGCGTTGCAGCAAGGAAGACGGCAGACCGGCCGGCAGGTCTGCCAACTGCCCCGGCAGCAACTGGACATTGCTGCTGCGCAGATCTTCCGGCAGCGCCGTGCCAAGTAGCAGCGTCAGCGCGTTTTCGTCCTGCGCTACCTGGCTCTGGTAACTGGCCTGGGCCGACTGGGCGGATTGCACCGTGGTTTCGGCACTGCTGAGGTCCAGATCGGTAGCGGCACCCAGCTCCAGCTTGCGCCGTGTCAGCTCAAGCGAAGCAAGCTGTGACTGCAGTGTGTTTTCAGCCACTTTCAGATGCTGGCGATCCGCCAGCAAGGTCAGGTAGGCATTGGCCACTTCTGCAACCAGCGAAATCTGCGTACTGCGCCGGGTTTCTTCCAGCGAGAAGAAATTTTCCAGTGCTTGCTGCTTCAGGCTGGACAAGCGGCCGAACACATCCAGTTCGTAAGAACTGAAACCGATTCCAGCACTGTAGCTGTGGCTGATATACGCGCTGCCGGTGCTGCTGCTATTGGCGGAAATACGCTGATTGGTACCACTACCACTGGCACTGATGGCCGGGAACAGGCTTGCCTTCTGGATCTGGTAACTTGCGCGCGCCGTTTCGATATTCAGGGCAGCCACGCGCAGGTCGCGGTTGTTTTCCAGAGCCAGGCGTATCAGCCGCTGCATGGCAGGGTCGGTAAAGAATTGCTGCCATGCCAGTTGAGCGGCATCAGTACTGCCGGCCTTATCAGCCGGAACACCCTGATACGCCGGGCCGGTGGGCCACTGCGCCGGCAATACATTGGCCGGTTGCTGGTAAACCGGAATCAGCGAGCAGCCTGCCAGCGCACTGGCCAGCATGCCCAGACTGAAAACCTTGATGAAGCGGGACATTACAGGCCCTCCTTGCTGATGCCGTGCATGTCATCCGCCAGTTTCTTGGGCGGGAAGCGACGGCGGACGACCACGAAGAATACCGGAACCAGGAAAATCGCCAGTACGGTGGCGGAGATCATGCCACCCATCACGCCGGTACCAATGGCGTTCTGACTGCCGGAACCTGCGCCATGGCTGATCACCAGCGGCAAGATACCCAGAATGAAGGCCAGAGAGGTCATCAGGATGGGGCGCAGACGCATGCGTACTGCTTCCATGGTGGCGGCAATCAATTCCTTGCCGTGTTCTTGCTGCTCTTTGGCAAACTCCACGATCAGGATGGCGTTTTTCGCCGCCAGACCAATGGTGGTAAGCAAGCCCACCTGGAAATACACGTCATTGGTAAGGCCGCGCAGGCTGGCAGCCAGCAAGGCACCAATCACGCCCAGCGGCACCACCATCATCACCGAGAACGGAATCGACCAGCTTTCATACAGTGCAGCCAGGCACAGGAACACGATCAGCAGCGAAATGGCATACAGTGCCGGTGCCTGCGAGCCGGACAAACGCTCTTCATACGACAGGCCGGTCCATTCAAAACCGATGCCGGCAGGCAGCTGCTTGATCAGGTTTTCCATTTCCGCCATGGCGGTACCGGTACTCACTCCAGCAGCCGGGGAGCCCTGGATTTCCACCGACGACTGGCCGTTATAGCGCTCCAGCCGCGGCGAACCGAAACCCCAGTGCGAACTGGCAAAGGCAGAGAATGGCACCATGGCACCGCTGCTGTTACGCACATACCAGTTGGCCAGGTCTTCTGGCGACATGCGGTATGGCGCGTCACCTTGCAGATATACCTTCTTGATGCGGCCACGATCAATGAAGTCGTTGACGTAGCTGGAACCAATGGCGGTACTCAGCGTGGTATTGATGTCGGAGACGGAAACACCCAGCGCATTGGCTTTTTCGTGGTCCACATCCAGCAGGTATTGCGGGTTGTCACTCAGGCCGTTGGGGCGCACGGCCATCAGCTTGGGGTTCTTCGCTGCCATGCCCAGCAACTGGTTACGCGCCGCCATCAGCTTGTCATGCCCAAGACCGGCACGGTCTTGCAATTGCAGGTCGAAGCCGGAGGCATTGCCCAGTTCCATCACCGCCGGAGGCGCAAAGGCGAAGATCATCGCGTCGCGAATCTGGCTGAATGCACCCATGGCGCGGCCAGCAACCGCCTTCACGGTCAGGTCCGGACGATTGCGCTCATCCCAGGGCTTGAGCTGGACAAAGCCCAGACCCATGTTCTGGCCACTACCGGCAAAACCAAAGCCAGACACGGTAAACAGCGAGCTGACAGCCGGGTCGTTCAGGAAGTGCTTTTGCACTTGCAGCAATGCTGCATCAGTACGTTCCTGCGTAGCACCCGGTGGCAATTGCACCTGGGTAAACAGGATGCCTTGGTCTTCTTCCGGCAGGAAGGAAGTAGGCAGGCGCATGAACAATACCGCCATGGCGATGATGATGCCGGCGTAAATCACCATATAGCGCAGGGACTTCTGCAACATGCGCGAGACGATGCCTTGGTAGCGCTCGTTATTACGGTCAAACGTGCGGTTGAACCAGCCAAACACGCCGGTGTATTCGTGGCCGACGCCATGGCCTTTTTCAACCGGCTTGAGCAAGGTGGCACACAAGGCCGGGGTCAGTACCAGCGCCACCAGCACCGACAGCGCCATGGAGGACACCACGGTAATGGAGAATTGACGATAAATCACACCGGTAGAACCACCGAAGAAGGCCATCGGCACGAATACCGCAGCCAGCACCAGTGCAATGCCGATCAGCGCGCCGGTAATCTGCCCCATGGATTTGCGCGTGGCTTCACGCGGTGGCAAGCCCTCCTCGCTCATCACCCGTTCCACGTTTTCCACCACCACGATAGCATCGTCCACCAGCAGGCCGATGGCCAGCACCAGGCCGAACATGGTCAGCGTGTTGATGGAAAAGCCGGTGGCCGCCATCACGCCAAAGGTACCCAGCAGCACCACAGGTACGGCAATGGTGGGAATCAGCGTGGCACGGAAGTTTTGCAGGAATACATACATCACCACAAACACCAGGCCAATGGCTTCCACCAGCGTCTTGACCACTTCTTCGATGGAAATCTTCACAAAAGGCGTGGTGTCGTAGGGGTAAACCGCTTTCACGCCCTTGGGGAAGTAGGCCGACAGTTCGGTCACCTTGTTGCGCACGGCCTGGGCGGTATCCAGCGCATTGGCCCCGCTGGCCAGCTTGATGGCCACACCGGTTGCCGGCTTGCCGTTAAACAAGGCCTTGGTGCGGTAGGTTTCGGCACCCAGCTCGATACGCGCCACGTCTTTCAGCAGCACGCGCGAGCCATCTGCACTCACCTTCAGCAAGATCTTGCCAAACTGCTCGGCGCTGGACAGACGGGTTTGCGCCACGATGGTGGCATTCAGCTGCTGACCGGGCTTGGCTGGCAGGCCGCCTAGCTGACCGGCGGAAACCTGGGCATTTTGTGCGGTAATGGCCGTAGTGACATCAGCAGTAGTCAGCTGGTAGCTGTTGAGCTTGTTCGGGTCCAGCCAGATACGCATTGCGTATTGCGAACCAAACAAGGTGACTTCACCCACCCCGTTTACCCGGCTGAGCGAATCCTGCAGGTTGCTGGCCACGTAATCGCCCAGGTCAGTGCCGCTCATGCTGCCGTCTTCGGAAACAAAACCCACCACCATCAGGAAGTTACGTGCCGATTTGGTGACAGTAATACCCTGCTGCTGCACTACGGTAGGCAAGGTAGCCATGGCTGATTGCAGCTTGTTCTGCACCTGTACCTGCGCGGTATCCGGGTTGGTGCCGGCATCAAAGGTCATGGTGATGGTGACCGCACCAGTGTCGTCACTGGTGGAGTTCATGTAACGCAGGTGGTCGATACCCTGCATTTTCTGCTCGATCACCTGAGTGACACTGTCTTCAACGGTTTTGGCCGATGCACCCGGATAGGTGGCATTGATGGCGATCTGCGGCGGCGCAATGGCCGGATATTGCGATATCGGCAGGCTGCGGATCGACAACAAACCCGCCAGCATGATCACGATGGCAATCACCCAGGCAAAGATTGGCCGGTCGATAAAAAATTTGGACATGAATCTTTCCCTGATTTACTTGGCGGCAGAGGCATTGGTTTTCAGCGGCTCGGCTTTGACAGCGGCGCCATCCTGCACCTTCATCAAGCCTTCCACCACGATGCGCTCGCCACCTTGCAAGCCGCCATCCACCAGCCATTTGTCGCCGATGGTCTGACTGGTCTTGATGATGCGGGCATGCGCCTTGTTATCCTGACCCACCACCATGACCACGGCCTCGCCTTTCTGGTTGCGGCTGACAGCCGGTTGCGGAACCAGCAAGGCGTTATGACGCACGCCCTGCTCCAGACGGGCACGTACAAACATGCCCGGCAGCAGCTCGCCATTCGGGTTATCAAAGGTAGCGCGCAAGGT
The DNA here is from genome assembly GCF_016429185.1 of Aquitalea sp. ASV11. Taxonomy (NCBI): domain Bacteria; kingdom Pseudomonadati; phylum Pseudomonadota; class Betaproteobacteria; order Neisseriales; family Chromobacteriaceae; genus Aquitalea; species Aquitalea sp. ASV11. Next base: position 24,287 of record NZ_JAELUD010000004.1, on the reverse strand, counting down.
CACCATGCCGGTGCCGGAATCCACAGTGATGTCGGAGAACTCCAGTTCACCGCTCTGCGCATATTCGCTGCCGTCTTCCAGAATCAGCTTCACCTTGGCCTTGCCGGCCTGGTTCTGCAAAGCGCCCTTGGCAAAATCACGACGCAGGCGTAGCAACTCGGTGCTGGACTGGGTCATGTCGACATAGGCGGTGGACAGTTGCTGAACGGTAGCCAGCGCCGTGGTCTGATTGGCGGTTACCAGTGCACCGGCGGTCACGCTGGATTTGCCGATACGACCGCTGACCGGAGCGGTAATGCGGGTATATGCCAGATTGATGCGGGCGGTTTCCAGCGCGGCCTTGGCGGTAGCCACATCGGCACGCGCCTGCAGCAAGGCGGCATGTGCATCGTCATTGTCCTGGCTGCTGATTGCCTTGATTTCCACCAGCTGCGCATAACGCTTGGCCTTGAGCTCGGCCGATGTCAGGGTCGCCTCAGCCTTGGCCAGGCTGGCTTGAGCGGTTTGGTATGCGGCCTGATAGGTATCGGGGTTAATCTGGTACAAAACCTGGCCTGCCTTGACGTTGCTGCCTTCAGCAAACAGGCGCTTCTGGATGATGCCGCCAACCTGGGGGCGGATTTCGGCGACGGTAAACGCTGAAATGCGCGCCGGCAGTTCGCGGGCGATCACGGTATCCTGCGGCTGCAGCGTAATTACGCCGACGCTGACCGGGCCGGCTGCAGGCATGGCGGCATTTTGCGACTGACCGCAGCTGCTCAGGGCTGCTGTCAGGAGCAAAGCGGCAACAGCCTTGAGTGCGGGTGTGGCTTGCTTGATGTGCATAGACATTCCAGTTCTTGATTTTATGAAAGCTGCGCTGAGCCAGTGCATGGCTGCCCAGTTCATGATGCAGTACAGGCATTTTAAATACATACGCGTTTGTATGCATTAATTTTGCGGAGAAAAAATGTAAAGGACAGCTTCTGACTAAGTAGCAAGCGTGAAAACTAGCCAGTTTTCATGTGATTTATTAGGTTTTAGTCGAATGTTTTGTTAACGATGATTAATAAAAATGACTTTTTTGCTACACCACGTATTTTTACTTAGTATATTTTCGTGTTTTTTGTCATGTGGATGATGCGGCAGGCATGCAGCAGGGTTATGATCAAAGCGTCAGACAGCCAAGCAAAGCCAAACGAAGAGAACAAGCCTTGAATACTGGATGAACAAGCAGAACGGCCCTGGGGAGGGCCACTGCAGCGGGAGAACAGCATCGGGGAAGATGCGAAGTAGCCGGAAGTACGCACAAGCCGTGAGCGCAGTCAGCATCGGGTGGGGACCTCGCTGACACGCACCAGAAACGGCATGAAAAATGAAGGGCAAAACTTGAAAGGCCGCGCAAGCGGCCTTTTCTTATTGTGCCGGCAGCTGATGCAAAACCGCCTAGCGCAGCCGGACATCCTCAAAGCCGAAGGATCCGTTCGGGTTCATCACAAAACCCTCCACCTCCTTGCGCAGCGGAATATAAATGCGTGAGTGCGCCATGGTGATCCAGGGACGTTCGCGCTTGAAGATTTCCTGTGCTTTCAGGTAATAAGCTGTCCGCTCCTTTTTATCCGATGCCTGCCTTCCCTTGCTGAGCAGCTCATCAAACTGCGCATTGCAAAAGCGCTGCCCGCCCTTGCTTACCGCGCAAGACAGCGAGGTTGACAGAAAATCGTCCGGATCTCCGGAGTCACTGGTTACGCCACTCATGTACACATCGTGCTCCCCCTGCGCGGCACGGCGCAGATACTCGCCCCACTCGTAACTCTGGATGGTGGTCTTGACGCCGATTCTGGCCCAGTCCTGCTGAATCATCTGCGCCATCAGCTTGCCATTGGGGTTGGTGGGGCGCTGAACCGGCAAGGCCCACAGATTGATGGTAAAGCCGTCCGGATAACCTGCCCTGGCCAACAGTTGGCGCGCCCGTGCCGGGTTGTATTCATTGCGGGTACGTGGATTCCAGCTCCACACGGTGGGCGGATAGGGGTTGATGGCCTGGATGGCCCCGCCTTTGGGAAACAGCGCCTTGAACAAGGCATTGCGGTCAATCGCAATATCCAGCGCTTCCCTCACCTCGCGCCTGGCCAGTTGCGGACGATGCAAGTTGAACGCCAGGTAGGAAATGTTCATCGCGCCTGTGCTGACCAGCTTGATGGCCGGGTCAGACTGCAAAGCATCCAGATCATCCTCCCTCACGGCAGCGGCTATCTGGCATTCATTGTTTTTCAGCTTCTGGATACGCACCTGCGGGTCAGTGACAATGGCAAAAATCAGGTTGCCGGTTTGCTGGGGGCGGCCCCAGTACGAGGGGTTGGCAGCAAAGCGCACGGCCGAGTCCTTGGCATAGCTCTTGAATTGATAAGGACCGGTGCCAATCGGGAAGCGGTTGATATCAGCTGCCCGATGTTGCTGCAATAGCTGACTGGCGTACTCGGCCGATTGCATGCCGGCAAAACCCATGGCCAGGAAGCTCAGGAAGGCAGCATTGCGCTGCTTCAGTACCAGGCGGACAGTGTAGGGATCCACCTTTTCTATGCGCAGGATGGACTGCGCAAGCCCGGAGTTGGCCGGCCCCAGCAACTGGGTCTTGAATGCCTGATTGAATGGCTGGGTCGGGTCGATCCAGCGCTGCACGGTAAAAACCACATCATCGGCAGAAAACGTATTCTTTGGCTTGAAATAATCGGTCGTCTGAAAACGCACACCCTTGCGCAGATGGAATGTGTAAGTCAGCCCGTCCGCAGATAGCTCCCATTTGCTGGCCAGCGCGGGAATGATGTCAGTCCCTCCCCGCTTGAATGCGACCAGTCCCTGAAAAATCTGCCGTGTCACATTATAAGTAGAGGCGCTATCCCACAGCGCCGGATCAAAACCTTCCGGTGCGGTTTCGGCGCAAAACACCAGGGAACGCCCCGCCTGGGCCAGCGGTGAAAGACCTGACATGAGCACAAGCAGCGCCAGCAAGTGGAATCTCATTGATTGTTCTCCGTTGCTCACCGGCACTCGCCGGACAAGCTTGCCAGTGACTGGCAATGATAAGGCAGGATGCAGTCGTCAACAGCATCGTGAGCGAAGTGCAAGAGTTCAACTTCCCCGGGGCTGACTGTCAATAGTCAACATGACGTGGCGTAACACACTTTGGCAAAAAAATGGCAATCTTGTCAGGGGATTGTCAGTGTTACAGCTGAACGTATATAAAAAAAATCCCGGCGGGGACCGGGATTAAACGTTTAGCGGGGATAGATACGAGGCGGGAAACCTCGCACTTGTATTTATAACTATCAAATAACCCCTAGTCAAATAAATATTTGCTTACATATGAAGGCAAATAACAAAAAAGGCAGCTTTCGCTGCCTTTGTCATTGCGCCTTTTGATCAGGAGCCTTGCTTGTTCATCTTGCGACGCTCGTGCTCTTGCAGGTAGCGTTTGCGAATGCGGATGGACTTGGGCGTGATTTCAACCAGTTCGTCGTCATCGATGAATTCAACGGCAGACTCCAGGGTCATCTTCACCGGGGTGGTCAGGCGTACGGCTTCGTCAGTACCGGAGGCACGAACGTTAGTCAGCTGCTTGCCCTTCACCGGGTTTACCACCAGGTCGTTGTCACGGCTGTGAATGCCGATGATCATGCCTTCGTACAGCTTGTCGCCCGGGGAAACAAACATGCGACCGCGGTCTTCCAGCTTCCACAGTGCATAGGCAACGGCTTCGCCGTTTTCCTGGGAGATCAGCACGCCGTTATGGCGACCCGGCATGTCCGGCTTCACCGGTGCGTAGTCGTCAAATACGTGGCTCATCAGGCCGGTACCACGGGTCATGGTCATGAAGTCGGACTGGAAGCCGATCAGGCCACGCGCCGGAATATGGTATTCCAGGCGAGTACGACCCATGCCGTCGGATTCCATATTGGTCAGTTCGCCACGGCGACGACCGATTTCTTCCATGATGGCGCCCTGATGATCATCTTCCAGGTCGATGGTCAGGTTTTCATACGGCTCGCACTTCTCGCCGTTGATTTCCTTGAACACCACGCGCGGCTTGGCCACGGCCATTTCAAAGCCTTCACGACGCATGTTTTCCAGCAGAATGGTCAGGTGCAATTCACCACGACCGGACACGCGGAACACGTCGGAGTCTTCGGTTTCTTCAACGCGCAGGGCAACGTTGGTCAGCAATTCCTTGGTCAGTCGGTCACGGATCTGACGCGAGGTCACGAACTTGCCTTCGGTACCGGCCAGCGGCGAGGAGTTCACCATGAAGTCCATGGTCAGGGTCGGTTCGTCTACCGACAGTACCGGCAAGCCAGCCGGTTGGTCCTTGTCACAGATGGTCACGCCGATACCGATGTCTTCGATACCGGAAATGATCACGATGTCACCGGCTTCGGCTTCGGCCACTTCCACGCGCTCAAGGCCCTTGAAGCCCAGCAGCTGGTTGATACGGCCGGAAGCAACCTGATCTTCGTGATTCATCACCACCACTTGCTGACCCGGCTTGATGCGACCGTTCAGGATGCGGCCCAGACCCAGGCGGCCGGTGTAAGTGGAGTAGTCCAGAGCGGAGATTTGCAGTTGCAGCGGTGCGTCTGCGCTACCGTTCGGCAGCGGAACATGCTTCAGCACGGTGTCGAACAGCGGACGCATGTTGTCGGATTCCTGATCCAGTTCCAGCTTGGCAAAGCCGTTCAGGCCGGAAGCGTAGATGATGGGGAAATCCAGTTGTTCGTCGGTGGCACCCAGTTTGTCGAACAGGTCGAAGGTTTGGTCCACAACCCAGTCCGGACGGGCGCCCGGACGGTCAACCTTGTTGATCACCACGATGGGGCGCAGGCCAAGGGCCAGGGCTTTCTTGGTCACGAAACGGGTTTGCGGCATCGGGCCTTCAACGGCATCCACCAGCAGCAGCACGCCGTCCACCATGCCCAGTACACGTTCCACTTCACCGCCGAAGTCGGCGTGTCCCGGAGTGTCCACGATGTTGATATGCACGCCTTCGTAATCGATGGCGGTGTTCTTGGCCAGAATGGTAATGCCACGCTCTTTTTCAAGATCGTTGCTGTCCATTACGCGTTCATCTACCTGCTGGTTCTCGCGGAAGGTGCCGGACTGGCGCAGCAACTGGTCAACGAGGGTGGTTTTGCCATGGTCCACGTGGGCAATAATGGCAATATTACGAATCTGTCGTGTCATGTTTCGGAATTCGGTCGGTTGAAGCGGAAAAATCGTAAGATTCTATCACGTACAGCGCCAACAACCCAAAGCATTATCGCGACAAGCCATGATGATTTGGTTACACTGCGCGCCAAAATCCACGCAAACACAGATTATCAAGGAGTCGACCATGTATGACTGGGACGCCCTGTGGCATGAACATGAAGGTTATCGCACCGGTTTTGCCGTGCATCACAACGACGCCAACCTGCTGGCAGACGAGCTGTCGGCCAAGCTGATGAAGCCGGCCCAGCATCCCACTGACGTGGCAGTTTACGAGACCCCGGACAAATTCATCCTGGCCGGTCACGACGATGGCCTGCAGCTGCTGGAAGTGTTCAAGCACGGCATGTTCGACATCACGCTGCGCCTGGTCACCGAAGATGAAGGACTGGACGAACCTGCCCTGCCCTATGTCGAAATCCATGTCGACAACCTGGCCACCGAAGAGCAGTCGGTGTGGCGCGGCGCAGTGAGCCGTGACGAAGAAGGCCGTATCTGGGTGGGCAATCGCACGCTGGAAGAGCAAGTCATGCCGGCCATGCCGTTTGACGAACTGTCCTTTACCGATAACGCCCATTTCCGCGATGAGCTGCATCGCGTGTGGCAGGAGGACTTGCCGCAGCTGAAGCCCTTGATTGATGCCTGGTTTGATCACACCGACCTGAGCGGCACCGCCGAGCCGCATCATTATGGTGACGAAGCGCGGGTACAGCAGATTTGCGACCGCTACGCGGAAATCGTGCGTCGTGAACAAGCCGTACTGTCGCGCCAGTTTGGCGACGCCGAGCTGCAACTGATTGCCCACGTGCTGAAGAATGTCCGCTTTGAAGAAGCAGCATCCTGCCGCGGCGTATGGCTGGCGGTGGAAACCTGCATGATTGACGAGGAGCTGGACCAGCACTTCAAAGTGGATGGCGAAGCCCTGCTGCTCAAGATGAAAAACCTGTCTTATTCGCAGGAAGTGGCGCTGATCGAAGCGCTGTCGCCCCTGCCGGCCGGCCCCACCGCCGCCTGATTCATCCAGAAATACCAGAGCCTGCCGAAACATGACGGCAGGCTTTTTTCATGGCGTACGCGGCAGGCAAAAAAAGGGGGCGATAGCCGCATCGCCCCGAATCCCATCCATACCAGTCAGAGGTGAAACACCTCCCACGGCGCACACAGTACGTGTTGCAGATTACGCTGTCATGACAGGAAAGAAGGTCAGTACCACCTTGCCCAGATTGGCATTGGCTTCCATATGGGCATGCGCCTCTGCCACTTGCTGCCAGGGATAGGAGCTATCCACCGTGGTGTTCAGCCTGCCTGCCGTGATGGCGGGCAGAATGGTATCGGCCAGTGCCTGCGCCAGCGGGACCTTTTTCGCCAGTGGCTGGGAACGCAGGGTGGAGCCAATCACTGACAGCCGCTTCATCAGCACCAGGCCCAGATTGAGTTCGGCCTTGCCACCACCCATGATGCCGATATTCACCAGTCGTCCATCCTGCTTCAGGCTGGCGAGGTTTTCAGCCAGATAAGCAGCGCCTACCGGGTCCAGAATCATGTCCACCCCGCCCCACTCCTTCACCAGACGGGAAAAGGCTGGCGTTTCCTTGTAGTTGAATACTTGCTTCGCACCCATTTCGCGGCAGAATTGCAGCTTGTCTGCGCTACCAGCACTGGCAAACGGGTGCGCACCCAGCAAGCAGGCCAGCTGAATGGCGCAAGCCCCCACGCCACTGGCTCCGGCATGGATCAGCACATTATCCCCGGCCTTTACCTGCCCCACCTGCACCAGGTTCAGCCATGCCGTCATCCATGCCTCCGGCAGGCTGGCGGCTTCCACCCAGGACATTTCATCCGGCTTGGCAATGGCCAGCACTTCATCCAGTACGGCATATTCGGCATAGGCACCACCCGCCACCAGACCAAACACAGCATCGCCGGGCTGATGGCGGCTGTTGTCGTCTGCCTCCACCACGACACCGGCAATTTCCAGCCCCAGAATGCTGCTGGCACCGGGCGGCGGCGGGTAATGGCCCTCTCGCTGCACAATGTCAGCGCGGTTGATGCCGGCCGCCATCACCTGCACCAGCAATTGGCCAGCCTGTCGCTGCGGACGCGGGGCTTCGCCGATATAAAGTGTTTCCACACCACCCGGTGCATCTTGCAAAACTGCCTGCATCATCTTGCTTGCCTTTCCTTTTGCCGCCTGTACTCAGGCAAAATCCGCACTGCATGAAACTGAGCCAGATCAAGCAATGCATTCGAGTATTGTTTACAATGGCGCGCCATGACTGATCACTGCTTCCATTGCGGCCTGCCCGTTCCCGACGCTGTCGATTTTCCGGTGCGTTACCGGGAAAAGACCGAAGCCACCTGCTGCGCAGGTTGCCAGGCTGTCGCCCAGACCATCATCGACTCCGGCCTGTCCGACTATTACGCCCACCGCACGCAAGGCGCACGCCAGGCCGAGGCCTTGCCGGCAGATATTTTGCAGCAGATCAGGCTGTATGACTCGGAAGAGTTGCAAAAAAGCTTTGTGCACCAGCGCGACGAAAACAGCCGCGAGGCCGCGCTGATTCTGGAAGGCATTACCTGTGCCGCCTGTGTCTGGCTGAATGAGCAGCACATCCGCCAGTTGCCCGGCGTGCTGTCGGTGGACATCAACTATACCAGCCACCGGGCTCGGGTTTGCTGGGACAACACCCGCATCAGACTGTCGCAGATCCTGGAAGCCATTTCGGCCATTGGTTACCGCGCCCATCCTTATGATGCAGAGCGGCAAGAGGCACTGGCGCAAAAACAGCGCAAGCAGGCCATCAGCCGCCTGTGGGCAGCCGGGCTGTCCATGATGCAGGTGATGATGTATGCAGTGCCGGTTTACCTGGCACCGGATGGCGACATCGACCCGGACTTCCTCTGGCTGCTGCACTGGGCCAGCCTGATCCTGACCCTGCCGGTCATGCTCTACTCGGCCGTTCCTTTCTATCAGAATACCTGGCGCGACCTGAAATCAGGCCGCGTCGGCATGGACACGCCGGTCACCATCGGCATTTTCACTTCTTTCTTTGCCAGCCTGTGGGCGCTGATCAACAAGATTCCGCACGGTGTGTATTTCGATTCGGTATCGATGTTCGTCTTCCTGCTGCTGGGCGGGCGTTACCTGGAAGGGATTGCCCGGCGCAAGGCGGGCGAGGCTACCGAAAGCCTGGTCAAGCTGATTCCGGCTTTTGCCCATCGCGCAGCCAACTGGCCGGCCAGCCGGGATACCGAAGAAGCCACCGTCACCATGCTCAATGCTGGTGATGTGATTCTGGTGAAACCGGGTGAAACCATTCCCGGCGACGGCGTGGTGCTGGATGGCAGCAGTGCCGCCAATGAATCCCTGATCAGCGGCGAGAGCAAACCGATTGCCAAACGGGTTGGCGACAGTGTGATTGCCGGCAGCGTTAATACCAGCAGCCCGCTGTATGTACAGATCAGCCAGACCGGCCAGCAGACCCGGCTAGCCGGTATTGTGCGCCTGCTGGATCAGGCGCTGGCGGAAAAACCACGCCTTGCCGTGGCAGCCGACCGCTTTGCCAGCTGGTTTGTCGCCCTGCTGCTGCTGGCAGCTGCTGGCAGCTATATTGCCTGGCACTTCATCGAACCGGCACGCGCCTTGTGGATCATGGTGGCGGTACTTGTGGTGTCCTGCCCTTGCGCCCTGTCGCTGGCCACTCCGGCGGCACTGACCGCCGCCACCGGCCATCTGGCCGCACTGGGCTTGCTGACTACCCGCGGCCACGCACTGGAAACAATGGCGCGGGTTACTGATGTGGTATTCGACAAAACCGGCACGCTGACGCATGGCGACATGCGCCTGCGCGAGCAAATGCAACTGGGCACACTGCCTGCGGAACAGGCACTGGCCATTGCCGCCGCACTGGAACAGGCATCGGAACATCCGCTGGCGCAAGCACTGCGCCAGGCCGCCAGCACAATGCCCTGCCCGGCCACAAGCCGGTTGGACAACATTCCCGGCAAGGGGGTGGAAGGCGTGATTGATGGCACGACATGGCGGTTGGGTTCGGTCGAGTTTATCAACCAGTGGCTGGCCAGTCCGTTGACACTGCCCGCCGACTGGCAGGCCGACTGCAGCCTGGTGATACTGGCCAGCCAGGCTGGCGCGCAAGCAGTGTTTGCCATTGGCGATATAGTGAGAAGCGACGCCGCCGACATGGTAGCCCTGCTGCAACAGCGCGGCATTTGCGTACACCTGCTCAGCGGCGATGGTGCCAACGCCGTGCAATACCTGGCGGGCAAGCTGAACATTACCGACTGGCATGCCCGTGCCACACCAGAGGACAAGCTGGCTTTTGTCGGTCAGTTGCAACAGGCCGGCAAGCGCGTGCTGATGGTGGGCGACGGCATCAACGATGCGCCGGTGCTGGCGCGGGCTGATGTCTCACTGGCCATGGGCGGCGGCACCGACGTAGCCCGCGCCAGTGGTGACATGGTACTGATGGGCGACCAGCTGGCCCTCATTCCGCAAGCACTGGCCCTGTCCCGCAAGACCCTGGGTGTAATCAGACAGAACCTGTGGTGGGCAGCCGGGTATAATCTGCTGGCCCTGCCGCTGGCCATGAGTGGTCACCTGACCCCCTGGCTGGCCAGCCTTGGCATGGCTGCCAGTTCGCTCATCGTGGTGAGCAACGCCCTGCGACTCGTCAAACGGAAATCCTGATGGAAAGTCTTTACCTGCTTATCCCGCTTAGCATCGTGCTGGCTTTTGTCATTGCCGTGGTGTTCTGGTGGGCCACCCGTTCCGGCCAGTTCGATGATATGGAAGGCCCGGCACATCGTATCTTGATGGATGACGACCGCGCCCCCACTGACAAAACCCCTGCCAGCAAGACCGGCACGCCGGACGAGCACTAAACACAGCCAACTTGACGCGGGCATGGCTGACAGCACGGGGTGAATAGGCTAGCATGCCTTTCCCCCTATCCGTGCTGACTCACCGTGAAAACAGACTTCAGTTTCTTTGGCTCGCGCCGTTTTCTTCCCCTGTTCGGCACCCAGTTCCTGGGCGCTTTCAATGACAATCTGCTGAAAACAGCCATTGTGGTGCTGATCAGCTACCACGGCCTCACCTTGAGTGGCATGTCACCGGAATTGCTGGTCAATATGGCGGCCGGCGTGTTCATCCTGCCCTTCTTCCTGTTTTCCGCCACCGCTGGCAAGTTATCGGAGCGCTTTGACAAGGCGATGATCGCTCGCGGCGTGAAGCTGGCGGAAATCGCCATCATGCTGCTGGCCGGTGTCGGTTTCTTTTTGCACGCAGCAGGCCCGCTGATGGCCGCACTGTTCCTGATGGGCTGCCATTCCGCCTTCTTCGGCCCGCTGAAATATTCCGTCCTGCCGCAATACCTGAAGGAGCACGAGCTGGTAGGCGGCAATGGCATGATTGAAATGGGTACTTTTCTGGCCATCCTGATCGGCCAGATCATCGGCAGCCTGATGACCGAAGGCGGCCCGCTGCTGATTGTCTCCCTGCTATTGCTTACTGCGGTGTGTGGCTGGCTGTTCAGCCGCCGCATGCCGGCAGCGCCGCCCGGCGCGCCGGATCTGCAGCTGTCTTTCAACTTCATTGGCGATTCGGTACGACTGGTAGGCCAGGCCTGGCGCATTGCAGACGTGCGTAGCGCAATCCTCGGCATTTCCTGGTTCTGGCTGATGGGTGCCGTCTACACCACTCAACTGCCCACCTTTACCCGCCTGCACCTGGGTGGTGATGCACAGGTTTATACCGTCATGCTGGCGCTGTTCTCCATCGGCATCGGTCTGGGTTCGGTGATTTGCGCCAAACTGTCGCATGGCCGTTTGCAACTGGGGCTGGTATTGCTGGGCAGCGCAGGCATGACGGTATTTGGTGCCGACCTGGCCTTGGGAGCCATGCAGCGCTACCAAGGCAGCCTGATGCCGCTGGGCACGTTCCTCATGCAACTGGGCAGCTGGCGCCATATGCTGGACGTAGCACTGCTGGGCTTTTTTGGCGGCTTCTTTACCGTACCGCTGTATACCTGGCTGCAAATCTCCAGCCCGGACAGCTTCCGTTCGCAAGCCATCGCAGCAAACAACATCATCAACGGCTTTTACATGGTGGCAGCGGCACTGGCCAGCGTGGTGGTGCTGCAAAAATTCGGCAATATTGCCTATTTGCTGCTGGGCACGGCCGTGCTGAACATTCTGGCTACCTTGCACCTGCTGTGGCAGGCACCGGTCATCTGGCAGCAACGTAGCAGCTGGCTGAAAGCAACAATCGAGCAATAAGCAATAAAAAAAGGCTGGCGCCAGCAAGTGGCACCAGCCCCAAGAGCATTCGGCGGCGTCAAGGCCCGAAACCGCCGAAAGCGGGAGGTTCGCCAGCAACACGGCTGTTGCCGGCGATTGAAACCAGTCCTGATCAGACCGGTTTCCGCGGGTACTGAGTGTCAGTCAGTGCTGGCTATTTTCTTTTGCTGCGGCTGTTTCGTCCAATTGATTACCATTTCGGTATTGATATAAATTTTCTATCACCATGCACGCATACAACGCTTTGGCAGCCGGGATTCATCATGTGGCCATCATCACGGCTGACTACCCGCAAGCCCGGGATTTTTACCATCGCATTCTGGGGCTGCCGATTGTCAGCGAAGTCTGGCGGGCAGAACGCAGCTCATGGAAATTGAATCTGGCCTTGCCGGATGGTTGCCAACTGGAGCTGTTCAGCTTTCCGGCGCCGCCGGCGCGCGTCAGTCGGCCGGAGGCTTGCGGATTGCGCCATTTGGCCTTGCGCGCAAGCAATCTCGTACAGGTGCGCCAGGCGCTGATTCAACAAGGTGTGCCGTGTGAGGATATCCGGCTGGATGAAATCACCGACCGGCAGTTTTTCTTCTGCCAGGGGCCGGATGAGCTACCGATTGAATTCTATGCGGACTGATGCTGGCGGATGTAGTCGATGAAAGCTGCCGGTGGCATGGGCCGGGCAAACAGATAGCCCTGCGCATAATCACAACCGGCCTGTCGCAGCAGTTCCAGTTGTTCCGGGGTTTCCACCCCTTCGGCGATGATCTTCATTCCCAACTTGTGGCCCATGGCAATCACCGCCTCGGTAATGGCGCGGTCGGTATTGTCATTGGCCAAGCCCTGTATGAAGCTGCGATCTATCTTCAGATAGTCGATATTGAATTTTTTCAGATAGGACATGGCGGAGTAGCCGGTGCCAAAGTCGTCGATGCTGACTTCCATTCCCGCCTGATGAAAGCCAAGCAAGGTATTCACCACAATCGGCCTCTCATCCAGCAGCAGGCTTTCGGTGATTTCCACCGAAATACAGGAGGCGGGCAAGCTGCGCGCCTCCAGCTCCTGCGGCCACAGGCCACAGTCGCCGCTGATCAGTTGCCGTGGCGAGATGTTGACGCTGACCTGCCCTTGCGGCCATTGCTGCAGCAAGTCCATGGTTTGCTGGAACACCAGGTTGCCGATATCGCCGATCATGCCGATTTCTTCTGCCACGGCAATGAATTCGCCGGGCAGGCGGATGCCATCCGTGGGGTGATGCCAGCGTAGCAGCGCTTCAGCCTTCACAGGCAAGCCGTCCTGCAAGGCAATAATGGGCTGGAACCAGGCTTCGAAATGGTTTTCCGCCAATGCACGACGCAACTGCTTGCCAATGGCCTGACGCCGCAGCGCTTCCTCCTGCAACGACGGGGTGAAGTAACTGAAGCAATTGCGACCGCTGGCCTTGGCGGCATACATCGCCTGGTCGGCATAACTGACCAGCGTTTCCTGCTGCTGGCTGTCGTCGGGATAAAGCGCAATACCGATGCTGGCAGACACATAGACTTCGTTGCTGCCCAGCAGGAATGGCATATGCAGCAAGCGGATGATTTTGCTGGCCACCATGCCGGCCGCCTGCGCATTATTGATGTCCGAGAGAATGACCACGAATTCGTCACCCCCCTGGCGCGATACGGTGTCGCTACTGCGTACCACAGCCTGGATGCGCTCTGCGGCCTGAATCAGCAACTGGTCGCCCACGTGGTGACCCAGCGTGTCATTCACTTCCTTGAACCGGTCCAGATCGATAAACAGCAAGGCCAGCGTACTGCCCTGGCGACGTGCCCGCTCCAGCTCTTCAGACAGACGGTCGCGCAGCAGGCGCAAATTGGGCAGGCCGGTGAGCGCATCGTAATTGGCCTCGCGCCAGATGGCCTGCTCCATCCGTTTGCGCTCGCTGATATCCAGTATCAGGCCAACCAGCCCGCCAAGGCTGCCATCGGCCTTGTCAAACGTGGCTTTGTAGAACACCACGTCGTGCCGGCTGCCGTCAGCATATTGCACCTGTGCCTCGTACACCTGCGTGCCACGACTGTTGAACAGGCTTTGGTCTGCCGCGTGATAGCGTGCGGCAAGGTCCGGCGGCGACAGGTCGAAAACCGAATAGCCAATCAATTGCTCGCGCGGGCTGCCGATGAATTGCTCGAATGCGACATTACACCCGATGTACCGTCCCGCTTCATCCTTGTAGAAAACCGGGTTCGGAATGGTATCCACCAAGCGGGTGATGAACTGCAGCTGGTCTTTCACTGCACGTTCGGCGTCGTTACGCTCGGTCACATCCATCAGCATGCCGATGATAGCGGGCCGACCAGCAAAGCGGGTACTGACACCGAACACCTCGACATCCAGCCCCTCCCCATCCTTGCGCACGCCACGAAAGCTGTAATGACTGCTTTGCACCTGGCCGCTCAGGCGGCGGGTCAACTGCTCGCGCACCAAGGGCCTGTCACCCTCTGCCGTGAGGTGTTGCGGCCCCATGCCCGCGCATAATTCCTGAGCCGAATAGCCGAACAGGCTGGCGAGGCGCTCGTTCACGAAGACAAAACGGTCATCCTGAATGACATACACGCCGATCAGCGCATTGCTGCACAAGCCGCGCAATAATGGCACGGCCTCATGCAGCAAGCCTTGCAGGATGGAATCGAATGGGGTCATGGTGTCGACTGGGAAGCTGGCAGCTTATGCAGTATAGGAGGCTGCACACTGTCATGGATTGATTACAGCGTGCAGGATACCCCAGTCGACAATATATGGGTGGAAGATGGACCGGTTTTAAAGCTTGAAGCGGCTGATGCTGGTGCGCAGCGTGCCAGCCAGACCTGCCAGCGCACTGGCAGACTGGGCAGCAGCGCGCGCCTTGCCATGATTGCCATCAGCCTGCTGGGCAATCTTTTCCACGTTAAGTGCGATATCGCGGCTGGCGGCATTCTGCTCGCCAAGCGCTTCGGAAATGCCGCTGACAGCATTGCCCACCTGCCGTGCACCTTCCTGAATGGCCTGCAGGCTGTCGCTGGCACTGGCGGCACTGCTGACGCCTTGCTCTACCTGTGCCACGCCCTGCTCCATGTGTTCAACCGCAAGGCGCGCGCCAGTCTGGATCTTGCTGACCGTATCGCTGATCTGCAAGGTCGATTGCGTGGTGCGCTCTGCCAGTTTGCGCACTTCATCCGCCACCACGGCAAAGCCGCGCCCTGCTTCACCGGCCCGCGCCGCCTCGATGGCTGCGTTAAGGGCCAGCAAATTGGTTTGGTCAGCGATGTCACGGATTACGGTCACCACTTCGGCAATGCGCTCTGACAAGCCATCCAGTTGTTTTACGGTTTGGCCGGCCTGCTGCACTGCCGTGGCAATCTCGCTCATGGTGTGGGTGGCTTGTCCGACAACATGCGCGCCGCTATGCGACTTTTCATTGGCATCCACTGCCATTTCACGGGCCAGTTCGGCATGCCGCGCCACCTGATTGATGCTGCTGCTCATTTCCTCCACGCAGGCAGCCATGGTGCTGGCGGATGAATTCTGTTCGCCAGACGCAGCCGAGACATCTTCCGCAATGCTGACCAGTTGCTGGGCCTGAACCGACAGCGCAATCAGGCTGCTTTCCACCTCACCGATCATGCTGCGCAGATGACTGCTCATCTCGTCGGCCGCGTGCAACAAATCGCCTACTTCGTCCTGGCTTGTCACTTCAAAATGCACGGTCAGATCACCATCCGCCACCTTGCGGATAACCTCGACTGCACCTGCCAGCGGGCGGGCTACCCAGCGCTTGCTGGCCCAGTAGGTGGCACCCGACAACAGCGCAATGATGATGATCGTACCCAGGGCCAGCCGGATACGCATGGCATTCAATTGCGTGGCAAATTCATCCTCATAGCTGCTGGCGGCCACAATCCAGCCCCAGCGCTGAAAGGTGTCAAACACGGCAATCTTGGGGCGGGCGGCTTCATCACTACCCGGCTTGGCCCAGTGGTAATGCAGGACGCCTTGCTTTTGCTCCAGCATCACCCGGTTGATGGCGATGCCGTCCTTGTCCTTGAAGTCCAGCAGATTCTTGCCCTGCGAATGCGGGTGAATCATCATGCGGCCCGGTTCGCGGCGGCTGTCAAAGGCATAGATGTAGCCGGATTCGCCAAAACGCACCGACATGATTTTCTGCCGCAAGGCAGCCAGGCTGGCAGTGAATTCCTCACCGACAAACAGTGCTGCCACCACTTGTCCGGCCTCGTTGGTCAGCGGGGTGTACAAGGTCATGTAATCCCGGCCGAACAACTGGGCCGGGCCGGTATAAGACTGACCGGCATTCAGGCTGGCATAGGCTGGCGAATCGTGACTGAGTGGTGTGCCAACAGCACGACTGCCATCTTCTTTCTTGACAGAGGTAGCAATGCGCACCCACTCGCTGCCATCCTTGACAAACACCGTTGCCAGCGAACCGCTCATGCGGGTGTAGCGGTCCATCTCATTGTTGGCGTTGTTGATGACGTGTTCGCCAATCCGCAACTGGAGCAGCTGTTTGCCGGCACTTTCCACCCGCTCACCACCTACGGCCACCGGGCCGGCAAGCACGCTGCGCAAGGCTACCTCTGCCAGGGCGGCAGAGCGCTCCAGCTGTGCTGCATAAGCATCCATCATGTCGATGACCTGACGGTTGGCCTGCTGCATTTCCTGCTGCATCTGGCTTTCCATGCGTAAACCTTGCCAATGCGTCAGCCAGGTTCCGGCAATGCCAAGAACAATAATCAGCAATATGCAAAGCACCAGATTGAGCTTGGCGGCAATGCTAAGGGAAGAAGGTAAAAGGTGGCGGGATTCGGACATGATAAAAGCTGGATAGTGGGCTGGGAGTGAGATGCAGCACTTTGCTGCCTGTTATTACATTGGTCTAATTCTTGTGACGGATAATAATATGGAAATGAATTAGCCAATTCACTAGAACAGCCACCATTGATCAAAATCAAACTCACTACATGCCCAAACGCAGTGGACATTCTGTCCAAGCCCTAGCCTCTTGCTGCAACCGCACAACAAGATTCCATTACTCATGCCTGTTTGGGTAGAAATTATCAAGGTAATGACTCTCAGCATCATTTGATTGTTGTCACCACCACCCGCATGCAACTGGTGTTTCAACAACAAGTGCTTGCCCTTGGCCAACTGACTTTGTCATGAACTTGCCGGTTCACAAGCAGTCAGACGTCCGAAAATGCATGATTGTGACTGCACATCATGATCATTCCGGGCTATATAAAGAAGGCAGTACAAATTTCCATTTTCGCCAAGGAGCATATGTCCATGTCCTTGCCCTCAACATTGTTATGCACCTGCCTGCTGCTTGGCGCAGGCAGCGCATGGGCCGAGCCTGGCAAACAGACACTGGACCTGGAATGTGACTATCTGCCCAATGTCTGCAACCTGCCGGACGATGCCAACCCCGGCCTGATGATTGAAATCGGCAGCGAGGCCATCCGTCGTGCCGGTTTTGTGCCGAACGTGAAAATCCGCCCCTGGGTCCGGGCCATGCGCGAAGTACTGGCCAGCCCCACCGCCCTGATCATTTATTTCGCCCGCACGCCGGAACGCGAACCTTTGTTCAACTGGATTGTGGTGACCAACACCACGGATTTCCGTTTTTTTACCCGCAACGGTGCCGAGCCATGCAATAGTCTGCAACAAGCCATCAGCCGGGGGCTGATTGGTGTACGGGCAGGTTCAAGCGTGCGTAGCTGGCTGATACAGCAAGGCGTCAGCGCAGCATCGCTTGCAGAAGGCCAACTGCCAGAAATGGCCAAGATGCTTAACGCAGGGCGGGTTGGCAGCTTTCTGGGGGCATCCATCACGTTTAACCAGACCTACCAGGCACAGCACGGCAAGCTGCCAACGGAAGGTGCCGTGGTGTACAGCAGCCAAAGCTGGCTGGCTTCCGGCCCCGCTTTTTCACCGGCCACAGCAGCCAGACTGGCCAAGGCCATCAACGAAATGAAACAGGATGGTTTCTATGAGCAGGCCATGCGCAAATACATGCACTGATGCAGGTCATGCCTGACGCAGGACTTTGCGCACGCTGAAGCAGGCCAGCACTCCCCACAACACGGCCAGCCCATTCCCCAGGGTAAACAACACATGAAAAGGTCTGGCCTCGGTCAGCCAACCCTCCAGATGATTTTCCCCCAGCAGCAACGACAGGACACACAGCAATATGGTGGCTGCATGCTTGATACGGATATCTGATTGCCGGGCAGACCAGCCAAAGACAAAAGCGATAAACAAGTCGAAATAGGCAATTTCCCGCTGCCAGTGTTCGGACATCACCCAGGTGGTACCCGCCGCCGTCCAGCCCGGCATCAGCAAATGCGAAACGGCCGCGCAAACTGCGACAGCCGCCCATAGCCGCAGCAAGATATCAAAACGCGCATGCAGCCAGCCATGTGATTCTTTGCACAATGCCATGATCAGGCTCCACTCTTCATGAACAAGACGCTGGCAATCACAGCGCCGGGGGTGGTTTTGCGGCACATCCCACCGACCCATGGCCAATGAAAAATGCAGACAGTGGCGGAGCATCACGATGCAGGCGCATGGAGATCAACATGGTGTGCCTTGGCTGTGCTCGGTTCACTGCCGACGGGAATGAGCAAAATTGGCACATGATAATACTTGTATGTCATGATTGGCCATCGCCCTGAAAATACCATCATGAACCGCGCCATTCTGTTGTTGCTCGCCGCCCTCGCCTGCCCAACTCTTTACGCCAAAGCCCCCCAGCCTGCCGGCAATCAGCCGGATGAAGCCCAGCTGATCGAGCATGGCAGCTATACCAACAAGGACGGCGACACGGTACACCGCCCTGCCCACAGCAAGTCTGACAAGGTACCGCAGGGAGCCACCGCCAAATGCCGGGATGGCAGTTACAGCTTCAGCCAGAACCATCGCGGTACCTGCTCCCGCCACGGCGGGGTAAGCGCCTGGCTGGGATAAGGCACAATCCACAGGATGCAAGCCCAGCCCGCACCGCACTCAGGCAAATACCGCAACCACCTGACGTGACAGTGCGACGAGCTCGCCATCCGGCCCGTACAGATGTGCATCCTGATTGGCATAGCCATCACGCGCTGCCACCAGGCTTGCATCCATGCGCCACCAGCCCTCATTGCCAAGCGGTTCGCCGTGGTGCACAAATTCCAGCTCCCAGCTGATGGTGCTGGCCGGGGCATGACCCTGCACCAGCGACAGTGCCACTGGCGGAATGGCATCGGCCATGGCGACGATCTGCTCCTCGCCCATCAGCCCCGGGTCACGCTGTCGCAGCAGGATACGGTTTGTCGTCGCATGATGGCCGCTGAAAGGCAGCCCACCTTCCACCCAGCGGTAGGCATAGTGACGAGTGAATTCGGGTGACATGCCTGCAATGAACGGCAATTCCGGCCCGGCGCTGCTGTCGGTGGCCAACGGTTTGACCTCTGGCTTGAACGACAAGGCAGAATCCCTGGAAGCGCCAAAGACTGCAACAAACATGGCTGCCACCTGCTCCCCCGCCATCAAGCGTGCCGCCACCTGCACGGCGGCACGCCCCTGGCGTAGCAGTTCCACCCGCAACCCAAGCTTGCCTGCAGCCGCCGGTGCAACAAAGGTCGTGTGCAGCGACCACAAGGGCGGAAGATCCGGTATGGCCGCCCGCATGGCGCGCACTGCCAGCAAGGCCTGTATGCCGCCAAACAGGGTTCGCCCCTGCGCCCAGCCATCATCTACCTCGGCTTGAAACAGGCCAGGGTGGCCGATGACGGGGGCGATGCTGCGGCAAACATCATCAATATGCATGCTGATTTCCCTGAGTGTGAAGACTGGAACAAACATTGACCGGCAGTCTAGCAGTGGCATCTTGCGCTTTGCAGTGGCAATATCGACAACATCAATGTCAATACTGCCAAAACATGCATCAACTTCGCATACTGCTGCTGGAAGGCTGTTATGCCGGTAGCGTGACCGGCCTGGTCGATTTGCTGCATTTCGCCAATCAGATTGCAGCCTACAAAGGCAGGTCCAAACCATTCGACTGGCGCTTGATCAGCCTGGATGGCAAAGCCGTGCCCACCGCGTCCGGCATTGTGCTGACACCGGATGGAGGGCCGGAATTGGCCGACGCTGCGGATACGCTGGTACTACCGCCAATCAGCTATCGACACCTGAGCGATTTTGAAACCCGGCTGATGGCAGAACAGACCGCCGGCGCATTGGCAACACGCCTGCATGCTGCGGGCCGCCGTGTCATGTCGTTCTGCACAGGCGTTCCTCTGCTTGCCGAGCACGGCTTGCTGGATGGCCGACAGGCGACTGTCAGCTGGTGGCTGCATCACTGGTTTCGTCAGCGCTACCCGAAGGTTCTGCTCCAGGATTACGCCACCTGCAGCGAGTCCGATGGCATCTGGTGCGGCGGTGCCACCACCTCTTATATCGACCTGGCCTTGCGCCTGATCCGGCATGAAGGAGGTGCTGAACTGGCCATGTCGTGCTCGCGCCTGATGCTGACCGACCTCAACCGGGTCAGTCAGGCACCTTATATCACCATGCAGAGTTTTGCAGGACACGACGACGAGCTGGTCCTGCGCTGTCAGAACTGGCTTCAGCGCCAGCTTGATCAGCCATACCGGCTGGAGGCACTGGCAGCCAGCGTCGGCGCCAGCGAGCGCACGGTAATGCGACGATTCCAGCAGGTACTGGGCCAACCACCGCTGCGCTACCTGCAGCAGCTGCGCTTGCAAGCGGCACGCCATCTGCTGGAAACCAGCACTCTGCCGCTGGATGAAATTGTCAGCCGGGTGGGCTATGCCGATATCGCCAGTTTTCGCCGCCTGTTTCAGCGCGAACTGCATTGCACCCCGGCAGAATACCGGCGCCGATTTGCCAGCTGAGCGGGCAAGCCTACGCGCGGAATGTTCAAGCGCCGTCGGCAACAAAATCACAAAGCCAAATATGATGCCCGCCTCGGTGCCCCTCTCGCCAAGCACCCCGCCATTCATCACCTGCGCCGCGCCGTCGGGTTAATGGCCTGCCTGTGGCAGGCAGGCCTCGGCCTGATTGCTGCCTTTGCGGATATGAATAAGTATCCACGCCGGGACGGCAGACTTGGCGCAAGCACAGGCAAATCAATTGGCATATGATGATATGGGATTGCCGCCTGGATGGGTGGCTGCTGTCGGCCTGACCACCTCCAAAGGATATGCCATGATCAAGATCCGCCGATACTTTCAGTACCAGATGGGCGGACTTGTCCTCCTCATTGGCCTGGCATTTACTCTGGGTGGCTATGCCTTGATGAGCAAGGTCGCGGAGGACGAGGCAGAAGCGACGCTAAGGTTGATCACCAACGAGTCCGGTGCAGCCATGAATCATTTGTTGCTCCCGGCTACCACCTTGCTGAAACTGCTTTCCAACGTACCCGACCTGAAAACGGGCCAGGAAAAAGACTGGATGGACCGCCTTTCCGCGCAAACTTCGATATTGCGCGATCAACCCATGCTCAATAGTGTCTATGTCGGCGGCCCGCAAGGACAGCTTCTATTGCTGCGAGCACTCAGGGATGAGTGGGACCACGCCAAATTCAAGGCAAGTCCCGAGGCGCGCTGGCTTGTCCAGCTGCAAAGGGTTGGCAACAGTCGGGGCAAAGCCCAGGACTGGGTTTATCTGGATGACAAGCTCCGCATACTGGGGCGCAAACGTATGCCGGGCACTGAGGACTATGACCCGCGCAGCAGACCCTGGTACCAGGCCAGTCGTCAAAACAATGGGGTATTTCGTACCGAAACCTACAAGTTTTATTCCTCAGGAAAAGTCGGCATCACGCTTGCCAACGACATGCACAATGGCTGGGTTATCGCGATGGATATCAGCCTCGACTCCCTGCAAGAAGAGCTGGCCAGAATGGCAACGGCCTATGCCGGCTATATTGGCCTGTTCGAACAAACCGGCGCCATCATTTCCGCCAACCTCAAAGAAAACAGCGCCAACGATTTCTTCAAGGGCCTGGTCGAAAAAGGTGGCATTGCTGATGGCAAAGACCTGAAATGGATGGTCGATCCGCACGGTCAGTCCTGGTGGATGGGCACGGCAAATGTCAAGCTGCAGAAATATGATGACATATTCCTCCACGTTGCCGTTCCACGTGACCGCCTGCTGGCGAAGGCCCAGAAGCTGCGTAATTTTTTGCTGGCCCTCACCTTGCTGATCACGCTTCTTACCCTGCTGCTTGCACAACGCAATTCAGACCGGATCGCATTCGTATTCCAGACACTGGCAGACCGGGCCAACGCGCTGGTCAATTTTGATTTCCGGCAGTTTGATCAATCCAAAACCCGTATTGCCGAAATTGCCCAACTGGAAACCGGGCTTGAGCGCGCCCGGACAAGTAGCGCAAACTTTTTGCACTTGCTGGAAAAGGTATCGCGGGAAGCGGACCTCGACAAATTGCTGCCAATGGTCGTCGAAGAAACAAGCGAAGCAGCACAAGGAAAGTTTGCCTGGCTCTACATTCAGGACGGCACAAACTGGACTTTGCGTGCACAGCGCGGTGATCGCAACGGAAGTGATTGGTTGGCAAAATACCAGAGGCAGCTTGAGGAAAATGGCGGTGCCCACTTTCATCCGGATGAGCCGATGGATGGCCGCTATGCACTGATGCTGCCCCTGTCCGGCCGGCGGGGCCAATTGCTGGGACTGCTCATCATCGAACGCCAGCAAGCATTCAGCGAACATCACCGCAGTTTTGTGGAAGCGCTTTCCGGCTTTGCCGCCTTGACGCTGGAATCACGAGAATTGGTTGTTCAGCAAAAGCGGCTGTTTGAATCTTTCATCCAGTTGCTGGCAGAAGCGGTGGATGCCAAAAGCCCGCATACGGGCGGCCACTGCCACCGCGTTCCCGTCCTGACCGAATGGTTGGTCGAACTGGCCGCCAACAGCGATGCACCCTGCGTCGCCAGTTTTGAAGTCGACGACGAGATGCGCGAAGCAGTGCACATCGCAGCATGGCTGCACGACTGTGGCAAGGTGGTCACCCCCGAGTATGTTGTCGACAAGGCAACCAAACTGGAGACGCTGTACGACCGGATTCATGAAATCCGGACGCGCTTCGAGGTATGCAAACGCGAGGCGGAACTGACTCGCTGGAAAGCAGCTTACCCGCAAGGACTGCCGGCCATTGAGGCCGCACAACTCGCCGGCGAATTGAAAGCCCTGGATGAGGATTTCGCCTTTGTCGCCGAGTGCAATCTGGGTAGTGAATATATGTCAGAGGATGCAATCGCACGCATCAGGCAGATTGCAGCAAGAACCTGGACACGAACCATCGACGACCGGCTCGGCTTGTCTCAGGATGAAATGCGCCGCCGTTGCAGCAGGGACAGCGAATCATTGCCCACCCAGGAATATCTGCTCAGCGACAAACCCGAGCATCGAATTGCACGTCCGCAGGGGCAATCTTTTGCCGATGACAACCCGTGGGGATTCCGGATGCAAGTGCCAGAATTGCTCTACGACCGTGGCGAAGTCAAGAATCTAGCCATCCAGCGGGGTACATTGACCGACGAAGAACGTTACAAGATCAACGAGCACATCGTACTGACCATCAAAATGCTGGAAGCCATGCCCTTCCCCCGGCACCTGAAGACCGTGCCGGAAATAGCCGGCGGTCACCACGAGCGGATCGATGGCAAGGGCTACCCCAGAGCCGCTCCGGCCGCGGCCATGAGCATCCCGGCGCGCATGATGGCCATTGCTGACGTATTTGAAGCACTGACTGCAACCGACCGCCCCTATAAACAGGGGAAAAGCGTAGATGAATCGCTGGACATCATGCGTCATATGGCACGAGGAGGACACCTTGACGTTGAGCTGTTTGAGCTGTTCGCCCAGTCGGATATTCCAGCCCGCTATGCGTCGCGATTCCTGGCCGGGAGGCAGGCTGGTTCAGCCTAGCGATAACGTGTATCTACGATGAGCCCCAATAACAGGGCGCAGCCCAAGCTGCGCCTCCTCATCCCCGCCGCCCAACCTGCACCAGGCCCGACTGTTCCACCACATTCCCACTACAGCGCTGCGAGCTGCTGCCAGATAAGATCGAACACAGGTACGAACTGGCACCGTCCGGGGATGTAGCAGATCTGCTTCCATGACACGACCGGCCTGATGCTGACGGGTTTGTCCGTGCTGTGTAGCTGCGCCTCTTCCGGTATAGTATTGGTCATTCTTGACGGGCTTTATTGCTGCTCATAAGACCCAACATTTTATATCCCGGGCAAGCAACCGGATAAAATTCGAAGGTCACCACGGCATGCCCATACAAATCAAAGGTTTAGATTAATTATGCTGCTGATGATCGACAACTACGACTCTTTTACTTACAACCTGGTGCAGTATTTCAGTGAGCTCAAGCAGGATGTGCGCGTTTATCGCAACGATGAAATTACCATTAAAGAGATCGAAGCGCTGGCACCGCAATATCTGGTTGTCTCGCCTGGCCCCTGCACGCCGAACGAAGCAGGTATTTCTGTCGCAGCCATCCAGCACTTTGCCGGCAAGTTGCCCATCATGGGTGTCTGTCTGTCTCTTATACACATCTGACGCTGCCGACGAACAGTAAGATGTGAGGAAGATGGGGGGGGGGGGGGGGGGGGGAAGGGGGGGGGGGGGGGGGGGGGGGGGGGGGGGGG
>NZ_JAELUD010000049.1:0-32808 GCF_016429185.1 Aquitalea sp. ASV11 | reverse complement strand
GCCCAGCGCCATCACCTTGTCGGCGATTTCAGGATTGATCTGGCGCTTGATGTAAACGAATTCTTTCTTGCGGTCGGACAGTTTGGTGGCCAGCTCTTCCGGGCTGATGTCCAAAAGGCTGCCCAGCTCGCGCAGCTTGGCCGGTGGCACTGGCTCCATGTCAGCCGGGCTGGCCCAGATGGTTTGCACCGGCGAGCTGATGGCCAAGGGTTCACCATTGCGGTCGGTGATCACTCCGCGGTTGGCTTCCAGCGTCATCGCGCGGCGGAATCGTGCCTCACCCTGGCCTTGCAGGAAGTCCTGCTGCACCACTTGCAGGTAAATGGCGCGGCCGATCAGCGCCAGAAACAGCATGCCAAGCATCAGCAACACAAAACGCACACGCCCCGCCGTCATTTTCAGGGCAGGGCTGGCATCCGCAATGCGTTCACGCTGGTGGGCCGAGTAGCTGGTGCGCATCAGGCTCCTCCCCGCGGGGTAATGACCTGGATCTGGCGCGGGTCGGGCGTATGCATGCCCAGACGGGTGCTGGCGGCTTTTTCAATTACCGCATGGGCACCCCAGGTACTTTGCTCCAGTTGCAACTGGCCATACTCCACTTCCAGCTGCTGGGCGGATTTCTGCTCTTTCTGCAGGTCGCTGTACAGCCTGCGCGACACGTGCTGGGACGTGACCACCGACCAGGCGGACACCACCACAAGAGTCAGGAGAATCGCGCACAGACGGTTCATGCATCCCCCTCACGCCACGGCGCAGCCGTGCGTTGGGCAACACGCATGATGGCACTGCGCGAACGGGGGTTTTCACGGATCTCTTCTTCGCTGGCGCGCACGGCCTTGCCTACGCTGTTGAGTGGGGGCTGGGCCATGTCTTCGGCCCGCACCATCACCCAGCTGGGCAGCTTTTCCACACTGCTGGCATCGCGCAGGTATTGCTTGACGATGCGGTCTTCGAGCGAGTGGAAGCTGATGATGGTCAGACGGCCGTCTTCAGCCAGGTGGCGCGCCGCCTGCGGCAGGACGGCCTTGAGCTCGTCCAGCTCACGGTTCACAAAGATCCGGATCGCCTGGAAGGTACGCGTGGCTGGGTCCTGACCCGGTTCCCGAGTACGGACGTTTTTCCCAACGAGCAAGGCGAGCTCACGCGTGGTCTGGATGGGAGCGAGCTCCCGTTGCGCAACAATGGCTGCTGCGATCTTGCGAGCAAACCGCTCTTCACCATAAGTCTTGATGACCTCTTTGATTTCGTCTTCTTCCGCACTGGCCAGCCACTGGGCGGCGGTAATGCCGCGGGTGGTGTCCATGCGCATGTCCAGCGGCGCGTCGAAACGGAAACTGAATCCGCGACGGCCATCGTCGATCTGTGGCGAGGACACGCCCAGATCCATCAATACACCATTCACCGTGGCCACACCCAGGCGGGCCAGTTCCTGACCCAGGGTCTCAAAACCGTTGTGGACAATGGTGAAACGGCTGTCTTCTGCCGCCAGCCGTTCGGCTTCGGCGATGGCTTCCGGATCCTTGTCAAAGGCGATCAGCCGGCCCTCGGGGCCCAGCCGTGACAGGATCAAGCGGCTATGACCACCTCGGCCAAAGGTGCAGTCGACGTACACGCCATCAGGCTTGATGGCGAGTGCTTCGACAGCCTCGGCAAGCAGCACCGTGCGATGCACGAACGGGGTGGGGTTCACAGCGTAAAGTCTCCAAGATGTTGTGCCAGGTCGGCTTGGTCTATTGCCAGGGCGTCATTGGTCTGGCTGTCCCATTCCTCGGCATTCCACAGCTCGAAGCGGTTACCCATGCCCACCAGTGCCACGTCCTTGTCGAGACCGACCAGATCGCGCAGGCGGGAGGGAAGCAGGATGCGTCCGGCGCTGTCCATTTCCAGCGTTTCTGCGTGGCCAAGCACGAGGCGCTGGTAGCGTTTCAGCGTGGGATTGCCGGTGGGAAGGGCGAGAAGGCGGGCTTCGACCGGACGCCAGTTGGGTTCAGGGTAAATCAGCAGATGATCGGGAGATTCGAGGGTCACCACCAGCTTGTGGCCAAACGCGGACAGCAGTGTCTCACGGTGTCTGGCCGGAATGGCCAAACGACCCTTGCTATCAAGAGAGACAATGCTGACGCCACCAATCATGAGCTGGAAACCACCGCTGAAAGTTGAGGGGCCGTCGCCCCACTTTTACCCACTTCACCCCACTTTCCGCCACTATAAGAAAGAACTGCACTACGGTCAACATCACTTGGTGCTAATTCACCTTTTGCGACAATGACTTAGCGGCACGGTGAAAATGTGCTTTCCGTGTCAAATCAGTGAGTTAATAAGCACTGTCAAAGTGAGCTATGAACTGGAATGGTGCAGGAAGGCAACACAATGATTTTTAATGACAAGAACATCAGACAGCTTGCGATGCTTGCGCAGCACCTGAAAGAAAAGCTTGAAAAAGAAAAAACGGAACGGCATGCACTGCACATGCCGTTCCGCTTGCTGAAGCTCAAAGGCCCGGATCAGGCCAGTTTCTGCTTCAGGATTTCCTGCACCTGGGCCGGGTTGGCCTTGCCCTTGGAAGCTTTCATCACCTGACCGGCCAAGGCATTCAGTGCCTTTTCCTTGCCGGCGCGGAATTCCTCCACCGCCTTGGGGTTGGCGGCAATGGCTTCTTCCACCATCTTCTCGATGGCACCCACGTCAGACACCTGCTTGAGGCCGTCACGCTCGATGATGGCATCGGCAGACAGATCGCTATCCCACAAGGCATCGAACACTTGCTTGGCCAGCTTGCTGGACAGGGTGTTGTCGGCAATGCGCTGGATCAGGCCGGTGAGGCGCTCGGCAGAAATCGGGCAATCGCCAATATCCTTGCCTTCGCGGTTCAGGCGGGCGGCGATTTCACCATTCACCCAGTTGGCGGCCAGCTTGCCCTGACCGGAAGCCTGGGCCACCGCTTCGAAATATTCTGCCGTGGCGCGGCTGCCGGTCAGCAGGGCCGCGTCGTAGGCCGACACGCCGAAGGCTTCGACAAAGCGGGCCTTCATGGCGCTGGGCAGTTCCGGCATTTCGCTGCGGATGCGGGCGATCTGCTCGTCGCTGATGCGTACCGGCAGCAAGTCTGGATCGGGGAAGTAGCGATAGTCGTGCGCATCTTCCTTGCTACGCATCATGCGGGTTTCGCCGCTGTCCGGGTCGAACAGCACGGTGGCCTGCTCCACGCGGCCGCCATCTTCCAGGGTATCGATCTGCCACTGGATTTCATACTTGATGGCCTGCTCCAGGAAGCGGAAGGAGTTCAGGTTCTTGATTTCGCGGCGGGTGCCGAATTCCTGCTGGCCGAACGGGCGCACCGAAACGTTGGCGTCCACACGGAAGCTGCCTTCCTGCATGTTGCCGTCGCAAATACCCAGCCACATCACCAGGCTGTGCAGGGCACGGGCATAGGCCACGGCTTCTTCCGGTGAGCGCATGTCCGGCTCGGACACCACTTCCAGCAGAGGGGTACCGGCGCGGTTGAGGTCGATGCCGGTCATGCCGCTGAAGTCTTCATGCAGCGATTTGCCTGCATCTTCTTCCATGTGGGCACGGGTCAGCTTGACCAGTTTTTCTTCCTCGCCCACCAGAATCGGCAATACGCCGCCTTCGACGATAGGCAGCTCCATCTGGCTGATCTGGTAGCCCTTGGGCAGGTCGGGGTAGAAGTAGTTTTTGCGCGCAAATACGTTCTTCTGGTTGATTTTCGAGCCCAGTGCCAGGCCCAGGCGGATGGCTTTTTCCACCACAGCCTTGTTCATCACCGGCAGCACGCCGGGGAAGGCCAGCTCCACGGCCGAGGCCTGGGTGTTCGGCTCGGCACCAAAGGCGGTGCTGGTGCCGGAAAAAATCTTGGTAGCGGTGTTGAGCTGCACATGCACCTCAAGACCGATGACGACTTCCCATTTCATCGCGGAGAAATCCTTTTGCTATGCCGACAGGGGCGGACGCTGCGCCGCCCCGCTACGGTCTTGATTACAGGGCGGGAGCGCGGGTGTGCCAGTCGGTAGCCAACTGGAACTGGTGCGCCACATTCAGCATTTTTGCTTCGCCAAAATAATTGCCGATGATCTGCAAACCCACCGGGCGGCCATGACGGTTGAATCCGGCCGGTACGCTCATGCCGGGCAGGCCGGCCAGGTTGACCGACAGGGTGTAGATGTCGGACAGATACATCTGCACCGGATCGCCGGATTTCTCGCCGATATTGAAGGCGGCAGTCGGTGCCACCGGCCCCAGGATCACGTCACACTGCGCAAATGCGGCGGTGAAATCGTTGGCGATCAGACGGCGGATTTTCTGCGCTTTCAGGTAGTAAGCATCGTAATAGCCGTGCGACAGCACATAGCTGCCCACCAGAATACGGCGCTTGACCTCGGCGCCAAAACCTTCGGCGCGGGTCTTCTCATACATATCCACCAGATCTTTGTAATCCGCCGCACGGTGGCCGTAACGCACGCCATCGTAACGCGACAGGTTGGTGGAGGCCTCGGCCGGGGCAATCACGTAGTAAGCCGGGATGGACAGCTCGGTATTGGGCAGGCTGATGTCCACCACCTGCGCGCCCTGCTTTTTCAGCTCGGCCACGGCGTCTTCAATCACCTTGGCCACGTCGCCATCCAGGCCGTCGGCAAAGTACTCGCGCGGCAGACCCACGCGCAAACCGGCCAGCGGCTGGTTCAGGTCGCGGGTGTAGTCTTCGCGGGCACGCTCCAGGCTGGTGGAGTCACGCTCGTCGAAACCGGCCATCACGTTCAGCATCAGCGCGCAGTCTTCGGCGGTCTGGGCAATCGGGCCGCCCTGATCCAGCGAGGAGGCATAAGCCACCATGCCGTAGCGCGATACCACACCATAAGTGGGCTTGATGCCGGTGACGCCACAGTGGCTGGCCGGCTGGCGGATGGAACCGCCGGTGTCGGTGGCGGTGGCCACCGGCGTCAGGCGTGCAGCGACAGCAGCGGCGGAACCACCGGACGAGCCGCCAGGAATGGCGTTCAGGTCCCACGGGTTTTTCACGGCACCGTAGTAGCTGTTTTCATTGGACGAGCCCATGGCGAATTCGTCCATGTTGGCGCGGCCCAGCGTCACCAGCCCGGCTGCATTGCACTGCTCCACCACGTGGGCGCTGTAGGGCGAGATGAAGTTGTCCAGCATTCTGGAGCCACAGCTGGTTTTCCAGCCCTGCTGGCAGAAGATGTCCTTGTGCACCATGGGCACGCCGGTAAGCAGGCCGGCATTGCCAGCAGCACGGGCAGCGTCGGCCGCCGCGGCATCGGCCAGGGTGCGGGCGCGGTCCACGGTGATGAAGGCGTTCAGCTGCGGGTTCAGCGCCTCGATGCGGTCCAGGTATTGCGTGGCCAATTCCACGCTCGACACCGCACCCGCCGCCAGTTGTTGCGACAGTTGCTTGAGGGTGGCGTTCGTCATTTTGTCTTGATATCCGGTTAAGCTGGGATCAGTGAGCAGAAGCACCCGGCCTGCAGGACGGGTTTCGCACTTCGGAAAAAAGCGATTCCAACCTGGGAACCATCCGAACAGCGATTGCTCTGAAACTCACTCGATTACCTTGGGAACGAGGAACAAACCCTTTTCCACCTGCGGGGCAATGGCCTGAAAAGCCTCCCGCTGATTGGTCTGGGTCACGATGTCTTCACGCAGGCGCAGGCTGACATCCTGCGGATGCGCCATCGGTTCGATGCCATCGGTGTTGACGGCCTGCATCTTCTCGATCAGGCCAAAAATATTGTTAAGCTGGTTGCCAACCGCGACGATTTCTTCGTCGCTTACGTTGATGCGGGCAAGCTTGGCAATCCGCGCGACATCCTGGTGCGTCAGAGACATGGCGTCCTCGTTAAAACCTTTAATATTTCAAGCTTTATAGGGTATCATAAGGGGTTTGATTCTCCCAAGATCGACATCACACATCGCAGCAGGAAAAACGCAGCTGACAACAGGGTTTTCTGTCTGTCATGCCTGTTGTTCATTTCCGTGCTGCAATGCAACAATGATGTCCCCGGAATGCCGCCGTCCGCTGCCTCAGGCCTGCGCCGCGACGGGCCCGGGAAGCCAAGCCCATGCTAAGAATTTGCCGGACGCGCATCGCGCCCGACTGACGGAAACTGAACCAGGACCGCCCAATGTTTCGTTCGCTCACCGGATACTTCTCCAACGACCTTGCCATCGACCTTGGCACGGCCAACACCCTCATTTACATGCGTGGCAAGGGCATCGTGCTTGACGAGCCGTCGGTGGTCGCCATTCACAGCGACGCGCCCACCAACAAGAAATCCATCCTGGCCGTTGGCCTGGAAGCCAAGAAGATGCTGGGCCGCACTCCCGGTTCCATCCAGGCCATCCGCCCGATGAAGGACGGCGTGATTGCCGACTTCACCGTGACCGAGCAGATGCTCAAGCAGTTCATCAAGAAGGTGAACCCCAACCGCTTCTTTGCTGCCAGCCCGCGCATCGTGATCTGCGTGCCCTGCGGTTCCACCCAGGTGGAACGCAAGGCCATCCGCGACTCGGCCCTGGCTGCCGGTGCGCGCCGTGTCGAGCTGATCGAAGAGCCGATGGCCGCTGCCATCGGTGCCGGCCTGCCGGTGGAAGAACCGACCGGCTCCATGGTGGTGGACATTGGTGGTGGTACCACCGAAGTGGGTGTGATTTCGCTGGGTGGCGTGGTGTACTCCAACTCGGTACGCGTGGGTGGTGACAAGTTCGACGAAGCCATCATCAATTACATCCGCCGCAATTACGGCATGCTGATTGGTGAAACCACTGCCGAAGAAATCAAGAAGACCATCGGCTCGGCCTTCCCCGGTGCCGAAGTACGCGAAATGGAAGTCAAGGGCCGCAACCTGGCCGAAGGCATTCCGCGCGCTTTCACCGTGTCGTCCAATGAAATCCTGGAAGCACTGACCGAACCCCTGAACCAGATCGTCTCCGCCGTGAAGATCGCGCTGGAACAGACCCCGCCGGAACTGGGTGCCGACATTGCCGACAAGGGCATGGTGCTGACCGGTGGTGGTGCGCTGCTGAAGGATATCGACCGCTTGCTGGCCGAAGAAACCGGCCTGCCGGTGTTCGTGGCCGAAGAGCCGCTGACCTGCGTGGTTCGCGGTTCGGGCAAGGCGCTGGAAAAAATGGACAAGATCGGCACCATTTTCACCAACGTACCCTGATTGTTGCCTAAACGGAGTTGCTGCCGCCCCGTCAAGGGGTGGCATACCGCCTGATGGACTTCGCCAACACCCCCAGCTTTTTCCGTTCCGGGCCCAAGCCCGGCACGCGCCTGTTCCTGTGCGCGCTGGCCTCCATCGCGCTTCTGGTGGGCGACAGCCGTTACGGACTGATGGAGCAGGCCCGCGATGGCATGTCCCTGGTGCTCTATCCCTTGCAGCGGGTGGTCAACATGCCGCTGGGCATGGTGCGCCATTTCGGTGACTACTTTACCGTCCAGGCCGATCTCAAAAACGAAAACGACCAGCTGCGCACCCGCCAGCTGGAAATGTCCGCCCGGCTGGCCAGGCTGGAAACGGTGGAACGGGAGCTGAACGAGTTGCGTCAGCTCAACAGCATCAAGGCCACGCGCACTGATGCACCGCAGCTGGCCGAGACGTTGTACACCGGCCGCGACCCCTTCTCTTACAAGATCATCATCGACAAGGGTGCCGATGCCAATTTGCAGCCGGGACAACCGGTGGTGGATGCGCGCGGCCTGCTGGGCCAGATTACCCGCGTACAGCCGCTGACAGCGGAAGTCACGCTGATCATCGACAAGAACCAGATGGTGCCGGTGATGATTGCCCGTACCGGTGAGCGTGCCATCCTGTACGGTTATGGCGGCGGCGTGGAAATCCGCTACCTGCCCTTGCATGCCGACGTGCGTGAAGGCGACAGCATTGTCACTTCCGGCATTGACGGCCTGTATCAGGAAGGAACGCCGGTGGCGCGGGTGAGCAAGGTAGAACGCAATGCCGGCGCGGCATTCAGCCGTATCACCACCGAGCCGCTGGCCGGGGTGCAGCAAACCCGCTACGTGCTGGTATTGCAGCAAAAGGGCCAGACACCGCCACGCCCGGCCGAACCGGTCGTGCCTGTGAAAAAGACCAAGGGCAAGAAGCCCGCCGATTCGGAGTAAGCATGTCGTTCGACCGCCCCAAGGAATTGCTCAAGCCGGTCAAGCGCCGCTTCATTTTCATGACTTTTCTGCTGGCAGTGCTGGTGGAAATGGTGCCGTTGCCGCATGGCTCCACCCGCTGGCTGCCGGACTTCATCAGCCTGGTGCTGTTGTACTGGGTAATCAACCAGCCGCGCCGGGTGAATGTGGGCATTGCCTTCCTGATGGGGCTGGTGGCCGACATTGCCACTGCCGGCATGCTGGGCCAGCACGCGCTGGCCTATTCGGTCACCGCCTATCTGGCACTGAGCCGTCAACGCCAGCTGATCATGTTCAACCTTGGCCAGCAGGCCTTGAGCGTGCTGGCGCTGATGCTGTGCAACCAGAGCATCATGGTGGTGGCGCGCATGCTGACCGGCTCGGCCTTTGTCGGCTGGAGCTATTTCCTGCCGCCGCTGATCGGTGCCCTGTTGTGGCCGCTGCTGACCAAGCTGCTGCTGTTGCCTTACCGTCATCACTCGGTGTAAGTCGTGCGCCCTACCCGCTTCAAGAACCCGCAGGCTGAAGATGGCCAGTTCCAGCTTCGGCTGATTGTGGCTTATGTCTTCATGCTGCTGATGTTCTGCCTGCTGATTGCCCGTTTTGTCTGGCTGCAGGTATACCAGTACGAGCACTTTTCCACACTGGCGCAGAACAACCGCATCTCGCTGCTGCCCATCCTGCCCAACCGCGGCCTGATCATGGACCGCAACGGCGTCATCCTGGCACAGAACTATTCCGCCTACACGCTGGAGCTGGTGCCCAGCAAGATGCCGGACATGAATGCCACCATTGCCGAACTGGCCAAGCTGGTGAACATCACCCCGCGTGACGAAAAGCTGTTCAAGAAGCTGCTGGGCGAATCCAAGGATTTCGAATCCATCCCGCTCAAGGTGAAGCTGACCGAGGAAGAAGCTGCCCGCGTGGCTGCCAATGCCTGGCGCTTTCCCGGCGTACAGGTGAAGGCGCGCCTGTTCCGCGACTACCCGTACAAGGAACTCACCAGCCATGTGCTGGGCTATATCGGCCGCATCAACCAGAAAGACCAGGAGCGGCTGGACGATGAAGACAAGAGCACCAATTACAAGGGCACTAATTACATCGGCAAGACCGGCCTGGAAGCGGTGTACGAGGATGATCTGCACGGTCAGGTGGGCTTTGAAGAAGTGGAAACCGACTCCGGTGGCCGCGCCATCCGCAGCCTGCGCCGCACGCCGCCGGTCAATGGCAACAACCTGAAGCTGGCGCTGGACATCCGCCTGCAAGAGGTTGCCGACAAGCTGTTCGGCAACCGTCGCGGCGCGCTGGTGGCCATCGACCCGCAAACCGGCGGCGTGCTGGCCTTCCTGTCCAAGCCGGGTTTCGACCCCAATCTGTTCATCGACGGCATCGACAGCCAAAGCTGGGCGGCACTGAACAGCGACTGGCAAAAGCCGATGATCAACCGTGCGCTGCGCGGTACCTATCCGCCCGGCTCCACCTTCAAGCCCTTCATGGCCATGGCTGCGCTGGAAACCCACTCCATCGGCATGCATGATGTACGTCCAGCACCGGCCTTCTTCACCCTGCCCGGCTCCAGCCACCAGTTCCGCGACAGTAACAAGAACGGCAATGGCTCGGCCAACCTGGCCAAGGCCATCCAGGTGTCCAGTGATACCTTCTTCTACAAGCTGGCCTGGGACATGGGCATCGACAAGATTGCACCCACCGTCGGCCAGTTCGGCCTGGGCCGTCCCACCGGCATCGACCTGGACGGCGAAGCCAGTGGCGTACTGCCCACCAAGGAATGGAAAGCCAAGCGCTTTGCCCGCTACAAGGAAGAATTCCGCCGCTGGTACCCGGCCGATGTGGTGAGTATCGGCATCGGCCAGGGCTTCAACTCCTACACCCCGCTGCAAATGGCGAACGGCATCGCCACGCTGGCCAATGACGGCGTGGCTTACAAGCCGCACCTGGTACAGGAAGTGGTGGATGCGCGCAGCGGCAAGAGCCGGCTGATTGCCGCCAAGCCCGACCATGTACTGCCCTTCAAGCAGGAAAACTTCGAGTACGTGAAAGCCGCCATGCAGTCGGTGCTCAAGCCCGGCGGCACCGCCTGGCGGCTGGGTGTGGGCCTGCCCTATACCATGGCGGGAAAAACCGGTACCGCCCAGGTGGTGGCCATCAAGCAGGGTGCCAAGTACAACGCCTCTGCCCTGGCCGAGCAATATCGCGACCACTCCTGGTTTGTCGCCTTTGCTCCGGTGGAAAAACCACGCATTGCCGTGGCCATCATCGTGGAAAACGCCGGTTTCGGCGCTGCTGCGGCGGCGCCGATTGCCCGAGGCCTGTTCGACTACTACATCACCGGCAAGGTGCCGGGTTCCATCAGTGGGGACCTGAAAACCGTGCCCATGGATACTGCCGATGACGCTGCAGCCGCATCTGATTAAACGCCTGTGGCTGGCCATCAAGGCCCCGCTGGATGGCCCGCTGATGATCATTCTGGGCCTGATTTTCGCCCTGAGCCTGGTGGTGCTGTATTCGGCCAACAACCAGGGTCTGGACAAGATCGACAACAAGCTGGTCTACACCCTGCTGTCACTCAGCATCATGTGGCTGCTGGCGCGCAGCCGGCCGCAAAGCATCATGAACTTTGCCCCGCCCATTTACGGCATCGGGGTGGTATTGCTGCTGGCCGTGCATTTCAAGGGCGTGACGGTGAATGGTTCCACCCGCTGGCTGGAGCTGGGCATCACCCGTATCCAGCCTTCGGAAATCATGAAGATTGCCCTGCCGATGATGCTGGCCTGGTTCTTCCAGAAATACGAACTGTCGATGCGCTGGTGGCATTATCTGGTGGCGGCGGTGATGATTGCCATTCCCTGCGCGCTGGTACTGAAGCAGCCCGACCTTGGCACCACCATGCTGATTGCGGCTTCCGGCTTTTTCGTGCTGTTCTTTGTCGGCCTGCCGTGGAAGGTGATTCTGGGCGGGATGATTGCCGCCGGGGCCAGCATGCCTGTGGTGTGGAACATGTTGCACGACTACCAGCGCCGTCGGGTGATGACCATGATAGACCCGATGGAAGACCCGCTGGGCGCCGGTTATCACATCATCCAGTCGATGATTGCCATCGGTTCCGGTGGCCCTTGGGGCAAGGGTTGGCTTAACGGCACCCAGACCCATCTGGACTACATTCCGGAGCGCACCACCGACTTCATCTTTGCTGTGTATTCCGAGGAATTCGGCCTGGTGGGCAATATCGTACTGGTGATTCTTTACACCCTGGTGCTCAGCCGCGCCATGATGATCACCGCCGGGGCGCAAACCCTGTATGGCCGCGCCATGGCCGGTGCCATCACCCTGTCCTTCTTTGTCTATGCCTTCGTCAACATGGGCATGGTGGCGGGTATCCTGCCGGTGGTGGGCGTGCCGCTGCCCTTTGTTTCCTATGGTGGCACCGCCACCGTCACCCTGTTTGTCGGCATGGGCATGCTGATGAGCATAGGCAATGCCCGACGCTAAGCGGTCGCCGGACCGTCCACACCGGTCTGGCCATCACGCGCTACCTGGCAATGCGGACAAAACCGCGTAGAGAATCCAGGCCAAGGCGCACCGACCCAGACTGTACAGCCAGCGGGGTTTGGTCAGCGGGTCTTACAAGCCCAGCCCCCAGCGCCACACCCCGTACACCACAAAGCTGATCACAATCGCCAGCAGGGTCTTGCCACTTTTCCACGCCACCAGTGCCGCCACGATGATGCCGGGCAAATAGGCATTGTGCAGGCTGATGTCCACCGTGCCGGCTGGTGCCAGCGCCATCGGCACCACCAGCGCAGACAATACGGCGGCCGGCACATAATGCAGCGCACGGTTCAGCCAGTCGGGAAATGCCAGTCGCTGGCCGAACACCAGAAAACTGGCACGAATCAATACAGTCAGCAGCATCATGCCGCCAATGGCAAGCCAGTGATTCATGCTGTCTGCTCCTTGCCCTTGTGCCACTGCTCCAGCAGCAGGCCGGAGGCAACGCCCACCACGGCCGCCAGCATCAGGTCCAGCTTGTAGGGCAGGCCGCGCGCCAGCATGGCCACCACGCTGGCGGCCACGGCAGCGCCCAATGCCGGGCGGCGTTTGAACTGTGGTGCCACGATGGCGGCAAAGGTTGCCCCCATGGCAAAGTCCAGCCCCAGCGTGGCCAGACCGGGCAGCGACTGTCCCAGGCTCACCCCCACCATGGTCCAGAACAACCAGTTGCCATACATGGCCAGCGACGATGCCAGCCAGTACCACTGGCCGCCATCCGTCCCCTTGGTGCGAAAGCGGTGCTCCACCACGGCAAAGGTTTCATCGGTCAGCCAGAAAGCCAGCGGCCAGCGCCAGCGCAGCGGCCAGTCACGGGCATAGGGCAGCAAGGTGGCGCTGTACAGCGCATGGCGTAGGTTTACTACAAAGGTGGTGAGCCACAATACGGGCAAGGCAGTGCCGGCACCGATCAGGCTGACGCCGATGAACTGGGAAGAACCGGCAAACACCAGCACCGACATGCCAAGCGCCGTGGCCGGGGACAAGCCGGCCGCAATGGCCAGCGTGCCGAAAATCACCCCGAACGGGGCTGCCCCCACCAGCATGGGCACGGTATCGCGTGCGCCTTCCAGCAACAGTGCGCGACGGGATAAACAGGTTTGTTGAGACATGGGGCGATGATAAAGGTGAATACAGCAACCACGCTATCACCATGAAGGCAGGCTGACTTGAACGATCTTGCGCTCAGCGCCGGAGGCTGCGCTGATAGGCTGCCGGGGTGATGCCCAGCGCCTGACGGAAAATGCGGGTGAGGTGTGGCTGGTCGGCAAAGCCCAATGCCTGCGCCGCAGCTGCCGGGCTATGACCGCCAGCCAGCATTTGCCGGGCACGTACCACGCGCAACTGATTACGCCAGGCCACCGGCGGCAAGCCCAGATGCCGGGAAAACTGCCGGTTGAGCTGCCAGGGCGACAGGCCCACGGCCGCTGCCAGCGTGGCCAGCGACAGATTGTCCGCCACACAATCGGCCAGCATCTGCCGGGCCCGCTCCACCGCCTGTGGCCACGGGCGCTGTGGCCGCTCGGCGATCTGCATATGGCGTAACACCACCTGACTGAACACGGCATACAGCGCCGACTCGCGTTGCAAGGTGTCCCGGCTGTCACGCAGCAGGGCATGCAGCTGGTTCAGCTGCGCAGCCAGCTGCGGGTCCAGCACCACGGTATCGCGAAAATAGGGCGTAGCAGCCGGCTGGCCGCTGATTTCGGCCGCCAGCTGGCAGATCAGGCTGGCGGAAGGATAGAAGCCGCGATAAGCCCAGCCGTGCTGGTGCGCACACTCGCCGGTATGGACCTCACCAGGGTTCATCAACACCAGCGCACCGACCCCGGCAATATGATTGCCCCCGCGGTGGCGGTAAGCCTGTGCCCCGGCCAGCAGGGCATTCACCACATATTCTTCGTGAAAATGCGGTGCAAATACCTGTTCGCGGTAAAAGGCATCCAGGCATTCCAGCGGCGCGATGTCATCGGCGCGGAAGAAGCGGGAAAATTCGTGCTCGGAATGGGGCATGGCAGCGGGCGGGACAAAGGATGTCCCTTGCATTCTGGCATAGCCCCGGACAGAAAACTTGAACGATCTTGCTCAGGAACCGGCCATGAAAGTACGGATGCCGGAGCCGACAAACTGCACGCCAACGCAGATCAGCAAGAAGCCCATCAGCCGGGTGGTGACTTCGCGGCCACCGCGCCCCAGCCGGGCGGAAATCATGGCCGAGGAACGCAGCACCAGCCACATGCCCAGGCTGGTGGCGGCAATGGCGACAAAGGTCATGCCGAAGGCCAGTGTCTTGGCCGTCCAGCCCGACAATTCGGCTATTTCTGTCGAAATGCCGATTACCACGGCGATAGTCCCCGGGCCACTGATGCCGGGCATGGCCAAGGGGAAAAAGGCATAGTCTTCCCGCTCGCCGGTTTTGGGTGCCATGCCCGGGTCCTGCGACAAGAACAGCATGCGATAACCCAGCACCGCCACCACCAACCCGCCGGCAATCCGCAGCGCGCCATAGGAAATGCCGAAGGCCGCCATGATGAGGTTACCGGCCAGCAGGCTGACCAGCATGATGGCCGCGGCAAACAGGCAGGCACGACGCGCCTGGTTGGCCCGCCCGGCTTCGCTCATGTCCTGGGTCAGGGAAATGAACAGCGGAATCTTGGACAGCGGATTGGTAATGGTGATCAGGCTGAGCAGACCACCAAACAGGAACTTCAGCGACAGGGTTTCCAGCATGATGCCAATACCATTAAATATAAGCCGACGATTATAGTCATCTGCCCGGCAAATGATAGCCCGGCGTCGTGTCTGTGCCAGTGCCATGTCGCATCCTCTTTGCACCGGGCTGCGGCACTTTGTCGCAGCCTGTGTGGTCTGAACTGTGCTAATTTGCCCGCAACCCAATACAGGAGAAGTCCATGTCCCTTTCCCGTCTGTTCGCCTTGCTCGCCGGCCTCATGCTGGCGGCAACCGTTTCTGCCCACGGTTTCAAACTGGGGGCACTGGAACTGGGTCATCCCTGGAGCCGGGCCATGCCGGAAGCCAGCCCCACCGGCGCGGCCTACCTGAGCATCAAGAACACCGGCAAACAGGCCGATACGCTGATTTCTGCCAGCACACCGCGGGCGGAAAAAGCCGAGCTGCATGTGCACATCAACGACAATGGCGTAATGCGCATGCGTGAAGTCAGCGGCGGTGTTGCTGTTGCCGCCGGCAGCGAGGTGAAATTTGCCCCCGGTGGTTATCACATCATGCTGATGGGCCTGAAGCAGCCGCTCAAGGCCGGGGACCATTTCCCGCTGACGCTGAAGTTTGCCAAGGCAGGCAGCATCACGGTAGAGGTGCAAGTGGAAAAAGACATGCCCGCCGAGATGGATCACAGCGGCCACTAAAGCTGTAGCCAGTGAAATTCACTGCCGGAGTAGTGAATTTTCTGGCCAAATCATCCACATGCCCGCAAAAGCGGGCATTTTTCTGCCCGACGTTGCGCCAATGTGACATCGTGCAATGCAGCATCCGCTACTTGTTAGAGTATTCGCTTTACCGTTGCACCAAGCTTGGGCAAACTGGCGTCCGGAAATTGAGTTGAACAACGCTCTGTACTGCTCAGTCCGCCGGTTACCCTAACAGTAGTAAGCGCCAAGTCTGCACCAAGGAAGAGTCAACACGATGGAGGAGCGGACCTTGCTCAGCGAGGCCCGTCAAATAAATAGATCGACTCAGGGAACCGGCGGATTTTTCCTCATTCTGCGTTATGCTATCCGGCATTCTTTCTTTGCCAGCCAGCCATGACCGCCACCACGCACTCCCCCTCTGCATTAGCCCGAATCAGCATCGAATACTGCACCGGTTGCCGCTGGATGTTGCGTGCCGCCTGGATGGCGCAGGAATTGCTCACCACCTTTGAAAAAGAACTGGCCGAGGTAGCGCTGCGCCCCGGCAGTGGTGGCGTATTCCGTGTCTGTGTCGATGGCGAGCAAATCTGGGACCGCAAGCAGGACGGCGGCTTTCCCGACATCAAGCAACTCAAGCAGCTGGTGCGCGACCGGGTGGCACCGGACAAGTCACTGGGCCACAGCGAGCGCGCTGCCGACTGATAGCCGCTGCATGACCGGCCAACGCAAGATCATCCACGTCGATTGCGATTGCTTTTATGCCGCCATCGAAATGCGCGACAACCCGGCGCTGCGTGACATCCCGCTGGCGGTGGGCGGGCAGCCGGACAGCCGCGGAGTCATTGCCACCTGCAACTACATTGCCCGCCGCTTTGGCGTACACAGCGCCATGTCATCGGCGCGCGCGCTGCGCCTGTGTCCGCAATTGCTGATCCTGCCGCCGGACATGGCCCGCTACCGCGCGGCCAGCCAGCAGATCATGGCCATCTATGAACGCTACACCCCGCTGATCGAACCGCTGTCGCTGGATGAGGCTTATCTTGACGTCAGCACCCAGCCGCACGAGCAAGGCAGCGCCACCCTGATGGCCGCAGCCATCCGCCGCCAGATTCAGGCCGAAGTCGGCATTACCGCCTCGGCTGGCATTGCGCCCAACAAGTTTCTGGCCAAGATTGCCAGTGACTGGAACAAGCCGGACGGGCAGTTCGTGATCCGCCCGCAGGATGTCGACGCCTTTGTGCTGCAACTGCCGGTGGAAAAAATTCATGGCGTGGGCAGGGTGACGGCGGCGCATCTGAAAAAGCTGGGCATTCACCGCTGCAGCGAGCTGCGCCAATGGGAAATGAGCGACCTGATGCGGCATTTCGGCCGCTTTGGCGAGCGGCTGTACGAGCTGGCACGCGGGCGTGACGAGCGGCCGGTCAGTACCGACCGCAGCCGCAAATCCATCAGCGTGGAAGAAACCTATGCGCAGGACCTGCCGGACCTCGCCGCCAGCCTGGACAAGCTGCCAGAGCTGATGGCCAAGTTGCAGGGCCGCATTGCACGGGCTGGCAATCCGCCGTTCAAGGGTTTGAGTGTGAAGCTGAAGTTTGCCGATTTCAGCCAGACCACCGCCGAGCATGTCGGCCAGCAGCTGAGCAGCGCCGCTTACACCGACTTGCTGGGCGTGGCATTTGCCCGCGGCAACAAGCCGGTCCGGCTGGTGGGGGTGGGGGTCAGGCTGGCCGACGAGGCCGACCAACCACAGCAATTACCGCTGTTTGAGGAAATGTAGACAGCCTTCAGCCTACTGTTTGCTGGCTTCCAGATAGGCTGCGCGGGCGGCGGCGCTGTCCTGCCACATGCGGGCCACGCTGGCACGCTTGCCCAGCAAGGCCAGGTATTCTTCAATGCCCGGAATGATGGTGGTGAGGTCCTCGCCATACACTTCTCGGGTAGACCAGGCCACCAGCGGCAATACACAGGCGGCCGAAATATCGGCAAAGCTGAAATACTCACCCGCCAGCCACGGGCCATATTGCACCAGACGCGACACGGCCAAGAGGCTGCGCTCGATGGCGGCCTTGGCCGTCGCCTTGCCGGCTTCATCCAGCGCAGCACCAAACAGCAAGTGGCGGTACAAGGGTGCGGTGGCCGGCATCAGGTACAAGTCCAGCATGGTCATCAGCTCGCGCGCACTGGCTCGGCCATTCGGCGTCGGCGGCAGCAAGGCGGCGGTCGGATAAGCATCTTCCAGCCATTCCAGAATCACCGTCGATTCCGACAGGGCATGGCCATTGATGTCGACATAGGGAATCTTGCCCATCGGGCTTTGTTCCAGCATGGCCGGTTCCTGCGAGGGGCGGGTCGGCACTTCCTGGAAGTTGACGCCCTTTTCCAGCAAGGCAATCTTTACCTTGTTGTAGTAGGCAGACAGCTGCACGCCGTAGAGCTTGATCATGCGGATTTCCTTGCGGGCCTGGCCCTGAAGTGAACATGGATGCTTTGCCTTGCAACGCACGCGGCACAAGGCAAAACAGGCGCTGACAGGCCTCATGGCCGGACAACGCCTGCATTATGCCAGTTTTCGGCCGGACAGCCAGCCGGGCCGGATTTAACGGGCCAGCGCCTGCGCCTTTTGCTGCAAACGGCTGCGAATCAGTGGAATCAGCTGCTGCGCGGCTTTTTCGCCTTCCAGAATGGCCTGATGGCGGGCTTCGAAATCGGCCGAGCCGATATTCAGCACATTGGGCCGCACCACCACATCCGCCTGTTTCAGTTCGGCGGCCAGCGTGGGGCCACTCATGATGTTGAAACTCTGGTCCAGCATGGAGAACAGGCCGGTGGCCTTGCCTGGCTTGGGCTTGGCGGAAATATCCACCGCGATGACAAAGTCAGCGCCCATCTCGCGGGCGGCCGATACCGGCACCGGGCTGACCAGCCCGCCATCGACATAGCGTTTGCCGCCAATCACCACCGGCAGGAAGACATTGGGAATGCTGGCCGAAGCCCGCACGGCCTGACCGGTGTTACCCATGCGGAATACCACTTTCTGACCGGAGTCCAGTTCGGTGGCGACAATGCCCAGTTTGCGCGGCAGTTTTTCGATGGGCCGGTTGCCCAACTGGGTGTTGATGTAGTTCTCCAGCTTCTCACCCTTCAGGAAGCCCTTGGTGGACAGCGTCCAGTCGGTCAGCTCGGATTCGTCCAGCTGCATGGCCTTGGCTTGCAGCTGCATGCCATTCAGGCCGGAAGCATACAGGCTGCCCACCACGCTGCCGGCGCTGGTGCCGGTGATGATGTCCGGCACGATGCCGTTGGCTTCCAGCACCTTGATGACACCAATATGGGCAAAGCCCTTGGCGGCACCACCACCCAGGGCCAGCGCAACACGCGGCTTGACCGGGGTTTTGGGAATGCTGATTTCGGTTGGAGCTTGGGTAATGGTACAGGCGGCCAGCAGGACCAGCAGGCTGGCCGGCATCAGGCGGCGAAGAAGCGTCATGATAGCGGGTACGGGTAGTGACGGGGTTGAATGCGTAATGGGCTCGTTCGATTATTGCAGCGCAACATGGTTCCCGGCAACGCTCAGAAATCTGCCTGCCGGTGCAGGAAGTGGCCTCCCTCACCGGTCTGGCAAGCAACTTGAACAGCTAGACCTTGCC
Organism: Aquitalea sp. ASV11; assembly: GCF_016429185.1. NCBI lineage: Bacteria > Pseudomonadati > Pseudomonadota > Betaproteobacteria > Neisseriales > Chromobacteriaceae > Aquitalea > Aquitalea sp. ASV11. The sequence goes on along the minus strand of NZ_JAELUD010000049.1, from coordinate 14,026 downwards.
CGGCCAGCTGCCCGGTTTGACGAATTCGATCACCTGACGGCCATCCGGCAGGGTATTGCCCTTTTTCTTCAACGTGCTTTTCCAGGCATGGCCATACACCACTTCATAAGTGGCAGGCAGCTTGCCATCTCGGCGGCGGGTTTCATAAGCGGCTTCCACCCGTTGCCAGGCCTGCTTGCCCATCAGGCCGCGGCTGCGGTCACGCGTGGCATTGTGCGCGCCGATGGCCTTGAGGTCGTGCATCACGTCGCGCACCTTGTCGTAGGTGAGCACGATCTTGTCCATGTCCATCACCGGTTCGGCAAAGCCTACCCGCATCAGCGCATCGCCCAGGTCGTGCATGTCGATGAACTGGTTGACGTGGGTAGCCTTGTCCACGCCGCCAAAGGCCTCGCGCAGCTCGAACAGGGTATCGGGGCCCAGGGTGGAAAACATCAGCATGCCGTCCGGCTTGAGCACGCGCTCGAATTCGCTGAACACGCTGTCCGGAATGTTCACCCATTGGATGGTGAGATTGGACCAGATCATGTCCACGCTGTTATCGGCCAAGGGCAGTCTTTCCACATCGGCACACACTTGCCAGGGCTGGCTGCGCTTGAACAGCTTTTTCAGCAGGCCGTCACCGGCACGCTGACGCTCGCGCGAGGCACACAGCATGGCGTGGGCCAGGTCCAGCTCGACAATCTGGGCATCCGGGTATTGGGCGCGCAGCTGGGCGGCACCATAGCCGGTGCCGGTGCCGGCATCCAGAATCACTTGCGGCTGGTGCTTGATGTAGGACAGGCGCTCGGCCATGCGGTCGGACACTTCGCGCTGCAACACGGCAGCGGCGTCATAACTGGCGGCCGCACGCTCAAAAGAGGCACGGATACGGTCTTTGTCGGTATAAAACGCTTCGCTCATGCAGAGGCTTCCAGATGCTGGGCCAGCTTGGCGACAAACTCGTCCTGATGGGACAAAAATGGCGCATGCGAAGCCTGGGTGAATTCATGCAGGGTGGCATCGGCCAGCGCGGCCTGCAGCCAGCGGCCTGCGCCTATCGGGGTGATGGCATCGCGCACACCATAAAACAGCGCTACCGGGCAGTGGATGTGACTGGCCAGTGCCCGTGCGTCGGCGTCCAGCAGCAATTGCAGTGCGGGCAGCAAACCTTGCGGACGGCCATGGGAAAACAATTGTTCGCGCACGGCCTTGACCGTGTCGCGCGCGGCCGGGGCGCCCATCATCTGCAAGGCCAGAAAGCGCTCCAGCGTTTGCTCGAATGCGCCATCCAGGCTGGCACCCACTGCTTCGATGGCGGCACGTTGCTGGGCATGCGGCCAACTGTCATCGCGCACAAAGCGCGGGCTGGTGGCCACCAGCGCCAGGCTCTTTACCTTGTCCGGGTGACGGGCGGCCCAGTGCTGGGCAATCAGCCCGCCCAGCGACCAGCCGACAACTTGTACCGGAAAGGGGAATTGGGCATCGACCAGGTCGGCCACTTCGTCGGCATCAAAGCGCGCCAGGGGGGCGGATGCACCATGGCCGGGCAAGTCGACCAGATGGACGCAGTAATGGTCGGCCAACTGGCTGGCAACACGATCGAACACCCCGCCATGCAGGCCCCAGCCATGCAGCATGACCACATCCGGGCCACGGCCACGGCTTTCAACAAACAGATTCATGGGCAGTTAAATGGGGGAACAGGGCCTGTTTCGCAAGCCCTGCCGGTAAAAGAAAAGCCGCTGTATGGCAAAACTCAGGCAGCACGGCGGAATTCCTGCACAAAGCGCGCCAGCCGTTCCCAGTCGATGGCTTCTGCCGGACTGGGGGTGGCAAAGTAATAGCCCTGCAATTTGGCGCAGCCCATTTCCTGCAGGCGGGCCAGCTGGGCGGCGGTTTCCACCCCCTCAGCCACCACGTCCAGCCCCAGTGCCTGGGCCAGCGCCAGAATGGCACGCACAATAGCGACGGATTCTTCCTTGCGGTCCAGATCAAACACAAAGCTCTGGTCGATCTTGAGGACATCAAAGCGGTAGCGATGCAGGTAGGACAGCGCAGAATAACCGGTGCCAAAGTCATCCAGTGCCAGCTTGACCCCCAGCTGATGCAGCGCGTGCATCACGGTGGCGGCAATTTCCGGCACATCAATCAGCGCACTTTCGGTGATTTCCAGATGCAGGATGGCTGCGGGCAACTGATAGCCCTCGATGATGCTGCGCACCCAGCTCACCAGTTCCGGATCGTGGAAATTGGCTGATGACAGGTTGAGGTGCAGTGCGATGTCGCTACCCACCAGGCCGGCATCCAGCCATTGGCGCAACTGGCGGCAGGCTGCCTTGATCATGTAGCGGTCCACCCGGGTGATCAGGCCGCTCTCTTCCGCCACTGGCAAAAACAGCGCAGGGGAAATCAGGCCGCGTTGCGGGTGGCGCCAGCGGACCAGCGATTCAAACCCCACCAGCTTGCCACTACGGGCGTCGATGAAGGGCTGGAAGAAGGGTTGCAACTGGTCTTCCGCATCCAGCGCACGGCGCAACTCGCTTTCCAGTGCCAGCTGGTCAGCCTGGTTGATGCGCAGCTGGTGATTGAACACGGTATAGCCTTGCCGCCCCTGCTGCTTGGTGCAGTACATGGCGTGGTCGGCATCGCGCAGCAGTTCTTCGGCCTTGTGGTAGTGGTCGCGGTCTGCCAGCACCACCCCGACGCTGGCGGTGGAAAACACTTCCCGACCGGCCAGAATCACCGGTCGTTCGAATTCGCTGACAATGCGCCGCGCAATCATCTCGCAGCCATCCAGCGTTTCGGTGCCAAACAGCAGGATGGCAAATTCGTCGCCACCCAGCCGGGCCAGGAAGTCATAGTGCCGCAGGCAGGAGCGGATACGGGCACCGGCTTCAAACAAGAGATGGTCGCCAGCCAGGTGGCCCAGGGTATCGTTCACCAGCTTGAAGCGGTCCAGGTCGATGAAAATGACACTGAAGCGGGCACCGTTGCCGGACAGATAACTGTCCCACGCCCGACGCAGCGTCTTGGCAAAGTAGTTGCGGTTGGGCAGCTTGGTCAGCGGGTCGTGCAGGCTGTCGAACTCCAGCTGGGCGTTCACCGCATCCAGCTCGCTGGTGCGCTCGCGCACGCGTTCTTCCAGCTCGGCATAGGCGTTTTGCAGGTCCTGCATGGCGCGGACACGGGCCAGTGCGGTGCCGATATTGTTGGCAACGAACTCCAGCACTTCCTGATCGCGATAGCTGTAAATCACATCGTTCTGATAGCTGTGTACCGACAACACACCCAAGAGCTCGTGCCCGCAATACAGTGGTACGCCCAGCCAGCTGCACATGGGAGGGGCCGTGCTTTCTTCCGTCGGGTTCAGCTGTGCAGGGGTACGGTCCAGCAATAATGGCCGGCCACTATGCAATACCTGCTCTACCAGTCCCCTGCCGGGACGACGGGTCTGGCTGACCTGCTGGAAGTCATCGGCACAATAGGGAAAGCTCAGCATGTCGCTGTTCATGTCGTACAGGGCAACCTGGCAGTTGCGCCCTGCCACCAGCTCCATCAGCAAGCGATGCACGCCCGCCAGGAAGGCTTCCAGCGACAGGCTGGTATTGGACAGGTCGGCAATGCGGAACAGCACATCCTGGAAACGCTCGGCGCGTTGCCGGTCGGAAATCTCCGAACGCAGACGCGCATTCACCCCCTCCAGTTCGCAGGTACGCAACCAGACCTGGCGCTCCAGCTGGCTGCGATACAACATGCGGTCCAGTGCATAGGCAATATGCCGGGTGACAAACAGGAACAAGGCCTGCTCGGCCGAGGTACAAGGCGCCTGGCTGGCATAGAACTGCAGCACGGCAGCGCCGATCACCGCATTGCTGACATTGGTCAGCGGCACCCCCATCCACAACTCGGGCAGAGGGCCTTCCAGTACCAGCTGTTCTTGCTCGCAGACTTCCAGCAGGCGTTGCCGGGTCAATACCAGCGGTTTGCCCATGCGCATCAGCCAGGCTGTCAGCGAGCGGGTGGTCTGTTCCTTGCTGAAGACGGCCTCGGGTGAGGGCGGGGCCGGGTCTTGCTGATCGGTATAAAAGGGGTAGTACAGCTGGCCGCCTTGCTCGTCAAACAGCGCAATGTAGAAATTGCTGGCATCCATCAGCCGCATCAAGAGCCGGTGCAGCTTGGGCAGCATTTCATCCAGCGTATTGCACTCGCCCGGTAGCTGGCTGATTTCCAGCAGGGTTTCATTCATCACCCGGGACTGGGACTGGGCAGAATGCAGGCTGGCACTGTGCAAATGCCCCACCAGCAAGGCAAGTACCGCATCGGCGTTGTCGGCAATCTTGCCGCGCCACACCAGCCAGCCCAGGGTAGTGCCATGCAGGTCCAGCGGCAGGGCAGCGCCGTCCGGTCCGGGCAAGCGCCCTGCCGACAAGGCCTGGGCACTCGGCAGGCTGTCTGCAGCACCCAGTGTGGCCAGACATTGCCAACTGGAGCCCACCAATGCCCATAGCGCAGCAGCCGTTGTTTCGCCCTGCCGCTGGATCAGCTCCAGCGCAGTGCGGGCAGCCTCTTGCTGCGTGGACAGGTAATCCGCCGTACTCTTCATGTCGTTATCGTAGTATGAGTTAGCCGGGAAATCCGGTCATGCTACGAACAGACACAGTCATCCCCTATGACTGTATTGCTGACACCACGCTGTCCAGCAAGCCCTCCAGCTGGTCCGGCGTATGTGCTGCGGACAAGGTCAGACGCAAACGGGCTGTTCCCTCGGGAACAGTGGGGGGGCGTATCGCCGGCACCCAGTACCCACGCGCTTTCAATTGTGCAGCCAGCAACATTGCCTGCTCGTTCTTGCCTATGATAATCGGCTGTATCGGCGTACGGGATGACATCAGCTGAAAATTTACATCAGCCAACCTTTTCCTCACCATGCTGATGTGTTGCTGCAGGCGTTCCCTGCGCCAGGGTTCACTGGCAATCAGCTGCAAGCTGGCCAGTACGGCTGCTGCCAGTGCAGGTGGTTGCGCGGTGGTATAGATGTAGGTGCGGGCACTGTTCACCAGCCATTGCACCAGTTGGGCAGTACCGGCGACAAAGGCACCGGCCACACCGGCAGCCTTGCCCAGTGTCGCCATGTAAACCAGCCGCTCACCACCGATACCCTGTTCCACCGCAGAGCCATGTCCATTGCCAAGCACACCAAAACCGTGCGCATCGTCGATATAAAGCCAGGCATCGTATTTATCGGCCAGTTGCAGCAGTTTCTTTAGCGGTGCTTCGTCACCATCCATGCTGTACACCGCATCCACTGCAATCAGCCGGGTCCGGGCCGGCGTGCTGGCCAGTAGTTCCTCCAGATGCTGCATATCGTTATGGCGGAAACGGCGGAAGCTGGCGCGCGACAACAAGCAGGCATCGTTCAGGGAAGCATGATTGAGCTTGTCGGCAAAAACGGCATCACCCCGTCCCACCAGACTGGTAATCACCGCCTGATTGGCCGCATAGCCCGAGCTGAACAACAGCGCGGCCTCGCTACCGCAAAAATCGGCCAGGGCCTGTTCGGCCTGTTCGTGAATGGCAAAATGCCCGGCCACCAGATGCGAGGCTCCACCCCCTACTCCCCATTGCTGCAACGCAGCCCGCGTGGCTTCGATCAAGGCCGGGTGGTTGGCAAGGCCCAGGTAGTCGTTACTGGCAAATGCGATGTAGTTTTTACCATCGATCACCACCTGACTGGACTGCGGTGTTTCCAGCAAATGACGCTGTCGCAAACGGTGCTGTTGCTGCAATTGCAGCAAGGCCGTGGGGAGGTCTTGGGCGCGCATGGCTCTTTCAGAAAAAAAACGTCAAAATCGGCCGGATTTTCACAAAAGTATTCCTTATATATACATTGCAAAAATCCGACCGATCCGGGCAGTAAAAATCAGGCTGATTTACAGCGGCGACAGGTCCAGTTTTTCCATCAGTACCCGATCAGCATCCACCTCCGGATTCCCGGTGGTCAACAGCTTGTCACCATAGAAAATCGAGTTGGCACCCGCCAGGAAGCACAGGGCTTGCATGGCCTCCGGCATCTCGCGCCGACCGGCAGAAAGACGCACATAACTTCTGGGCATGGTGATGCGGGTGACTGCGATGGTACGCACGAATTCGGTCCAGTCCAGCGGGTCTGCCCCTTCCAGCGGCGTGCCACCCACTTTCACTAGATTATTGATCGGCACCGACTCCGGCTGCGGCTCCAGATTGGCCAGTTGGGCAATCAGCCCGGCACGGTCCGCACGGGTTTCATTCATGCCGACAATACCGCCACAGCACACCGACAGACCGGCACCGCGCACCTTGCCCAGCGTATCCAGCCGGTCTTCATACTCACGGGTATGGATGATGTCACCATACTTTTCCGGCGCGGTATCCAGATTATGGTTGTAGTAATCCAGACCGGCCTGTTTCAGCTTTTCTGCCTGGCCATCCTTCAGCAAGCCAAAGGTGGCACAGGTCTCCAGCCCCAGCGACTTCACTTCGCTGACCATGCGCAGGGTCTGTTCCAGATCGGCATCCTTCGGGCCACGCCAGGCGGCACCCATGCAGAAGCGACCGGCACCATTGGCCTTGGCGGTACGCGCAGCCTCAATCACCTCGTCCACCGTCATCATCGGCTGGTTTTCCACCGGCGTATCGTGATGTACCGATTGCGGGCAATAGCCACAATCCTCCGGACAGCCGCCGGTCTTGATGGAAATCAGCGTCGACAGCTGCACCTTGGTTGGGTCAAAAAACTGGCGATGAATCTCCGCTGCACGGAAAACCAGCTCCATGAAGGGCAGTGCCAGCAGTGCTTCGATTTCTGCCACCGACCAGACATTGCTTTCTGGATGCGGTGTTGCCGGACGGGAAAACTGAATGGTTTGCGTGGTCATGATGCGCTTTCATTGCAACAAAAATGCCAATTGTATTTATTGCCAAATTACAACTGAACAAATGGATAATTTAAGAAAAAAACGGCATGGCTGAGAGTGTCTGGCCGCAGTCTTGCAGAGGGCTTCCCATGCTGTCAAATATCAAAAGAAAATTTATTGACAATTGCTCAATATTTAATCATCACTGTCTGTTGTGTAATCGTCGAAACTGCCCTGACGGGCTGTGTAACGGCTGCAAAGCCAGCTTGCCGGCCCTGCCATCCATGCACTGTCCCATTTGCGCAGAACCAGCATTGACGGGGGATATTTGCGGCTTTTGCCTGCGACGGCCACCGGCATTCGACGCCATACACACTCCATACCTGTTTGGCTACCCCCTGAATGCAATTATTTATGCAGTGAAGTATGGAAAACGGCTGGAAATGACCGGTGTACTGGCCGCGCTGATGGCCGAATTTGCCCGAAAACAGGCTGTTTCAAGCGACCTGGTCATTCCCGTTCCCTTGTCAAAAGAACGACTTGCAGAGCGCGGCTTCAACCAGAGCATTCCACTGGCCCAGGCAATCGCTGCTACAATGCAAAGCCGTTTTTCCACCACACTGTGTTGGCGAAAACGCAACACTGTGCCGCAAGCCTCTCTTGGCCGTGCCGAAAGAAGCCGAAATGTCCGTCATGCATTTGGCGTAAAACAACGCATTGACGGGCTTTCCGTCGCCATTGTCGACGATGTGGCCACTAGTGGAGCGACCCTGTCTGCCCTGGCTGAAATACTCAAAAAACAGGGGGCAAAACGGGTCGAAGCGTGGGTGCTCTGCAGGGCATCTTTCCCAAAAACTTGACCAAGATTTTGATTCTTTGGAACAATCCAGCCAGCCAACGATGTTCACCGTTGTTCTTTTTCAGCCGGAAATCCCGCCCAATACGGGCAATGTGATTCGTTTATGTGCCAATACCGGCTGTGAACTGCATCTGGTCAAACCCATGGGTTTTCCCATGGAGGATGCCAAGTTGCGACGAGCGGGCCTCGACTACCACGAATACGCCCGTGTCGTTGTCCATGAAAACTGGGCTGCCTGCCAGCAGGCCCTGCAAGGACGGCGGATTTTCGCTGCAACAACCAAGGGCGCTACGCGCCACGACCAGATTTCTTTCCAACCTGGGGACGTTTTGCTGTTCGGTCCCGAATCCCGCGGCTTGCCGCCAGAAGTGCTGGAGGAATTTCCCTCCACACAGAGGATTCGTTTGCCCATGCGTCCCGAATCGAGAAGCCTGAACCTTTCCAACGCCGTTGCAATCACGGTGTTTGAAGCGTGGCGGCAGCTGGATTTCGCAGGAGGAAGCTGACAGTTCACAGGCCGGCCAACACTAACGGGCCAGCAAGAAATGTTGATGCCTGAAGTGAAACGGATGGCATGCCGGACCTGAGCCAGCCATGGCACAGGACACAGGCAGCCGTCCACTGTCGTGAAGGCAGGGGAGAACACCCGCAAGGGCAGTATCCGCCGACGTTTTTTGATGTGCCCAACAGCATAAGGGAGGTCTATGCAATCAGTACTCCGATGGCTGTGGCTTGTTTTTGTCAGTCTCGTACTTGTGGCTTGCTCCACCGTGAAGACGGCCAGCGCCACCAACCAGTCGGCAAAGCCGACCAATAAGCCCACCGTAGCCAACAACAAGGGCGGCGCCTATTTTCAGAAAGACGGCCCCGCCGACCATATCCCGGTCAACCTGAATCTGGTACCGGATGCAGTACCCCAGACGGAACCGCTGATCAAGTCAGCCAACCAGCCTTACACCGCGATGGGCATGAGCTTCCGTCCGGACACCAGTGAAAAACCGTTCAAGGCCACCGGCGTGGCCTCCTGGTACGGCAAGCAGTTTCAAGGCAGAAAAACCACCTCGGGTGAGCGCTACGACATGTTTGCCATGACTGCGGCGCACCCGACCCTGCCGATTCCCAGCTACGTGCGGGTGACCAATGCGGCCAACGGCAAGTCGGTGATCGTGCGCATCAATGATCGCGGCCCTTTCCACCGCAACCGTGCGATGGATCTGTCCTATGCGGCGGCCTACAAGCTGGGCTTCGTCAAGCAAGGTAGTGCCAAGGTCAGCATCGAGCGGGTATGGCCCGTAGCCGGTGGCGAGGCTGTGGCCAGCAATAGCCCGGATATCCGCAGCGAGGACAACCCGAAGTATTTGCAGCTCGGTTCTTTCAACAAGCTGGCCAATGCCGAAGCACTGTTGAAGAAAATGCTGGATGAAGTGGACGACCGTTACGACGGCAAGCTGGGCATCATCAACCAGCAGGGCAACTACAAGGTACGCCTGGGACCCTTCACTTCCGATGCGGCAGTACGCAGTGCTGCTGAAAGCCTGAAGGTGACCAATGTGGTAATGAACAACTGACAAGGCAAACCATCCGGATGCCATGGCAGTGGACACAAAAAAGCGAGAGCAAATGCTCTCGCTTTTTTCATGTCTGTTGCATCAGACGGCAGACAATAAAAAACCCGGCGCACATTGCGCCGGGGTAAAGGCCTTAATTGTCAGCGTAAGGCTCCCGCTCAGGGAGGCAAGCGGGAGGTGCCGGAGCACCTGCACGGTTAGTAGCCCTCCCGCCGACAAAGTTCCGTCATTCGCTATCTGGCAGAGAATCCTGTTCTTTCAGTACAGCATCAAACCAGGATTCCACCACTCCTTCCACCTGCTCGCAGCCGGTTTTCTTCAGGCTGGAAAACAACTGGACTGACACCGCGGGGTAATCTGCCAGCTCGCGCCTGACCATGGTCAAGGTCTGTTGCTGGTCGCTGCGCGATAATTTGTCGGATTTGGACAGCAGGATATGCACCGGACGGCCGGTATCGCGGAAGAAGGCCAGCATCTTGCGGTCCAGTTCCAGCAGCGGACGGCGCGAATCCATGATCAGGATCAACCCGACCAGGCTGTCACGGGTTTGCAGGTAACGGCCCAGCAGCTGTACCCAGTGGGCACGCACTGCTTCCGGTACTTCGGCATAACCGTAACCGGGCAAGTCCACCATGAAGCGTTCCTGGCCCAGGTCAAAGAAGTTGATATGCTGGGTACGGCCGGGTGTCTTGGAGACATACGCCAGCCGGGTCCGGTTGGCCAGCGTATTGATGGCGCTGGACTTGCCGGCATTGGACCGACCCACGAAGGCGACCTCGGCCCGGGTGGGCGGCAGGTCCTTCAAATGGTTGACGGTGGTATAAAAAGTGGCGCTTTTAAAAATCGACATAGTAGTAAGGTTGATTTCAGTTGGTATAGAATAACAGGTTTGAAATTGCCACTTTTACAGATATTTAAGAATTCCTCACAAGGAGCGATCATGAAACGGATGATGCTGTTGGCTGTAGCTGCGGCAACCCTGGCTGGAAGTGCATGGGCAGAAGGCATTGCCAAGGGAGACCCGGTAAAGGGCAAGCAGATCGTTGACACGGTATGTGCCGCCTGTCACGGTGCTGATGGCAACAGCGTAGCGTCGGCAAACCCGACCTTGGCCGGCCAGCATGAGGTGTATATCTACAACCAGCTGCAAGCCTTCAAGAAGGGTGAGCGCAAGAATCCGATCATGCTGGGCATGGCCTCTGCTCTGTCCGATGCTGACATGCGCAATGTCGCTTCCTACTTCAGCCAGCAAAAGCCCAAGGCCCGTGAAGCGGCCAACAAGGAGCTGATGCCGCTGGGTGCCAAGATCTACCGCGTTGGCAACCCGACCAGCCACCTGCCGGCCTGTATGGCCTGCCACGGCCCGGCCGGCAAGGGTATCCCGGACCAGTTCCCGCGTGTTGGCAGCCAGCATGCTGCCTACGTAGCCAAGCAACTGGCTGACTTCAAGGCTGGCACCGATCGCAAGAACGTCACCATGACCGATGTTGCTTCCCGCATGACTGATGCCGAAATGAAGGCTGTGGCCGAATACATTTCGGGTCTGCGCTAATCGCAACTTTTGCGGATAGCCTTGTTCAAAAGGGAAGCCTTAACCGGCTTCCCTTTTTGTGTTCGGCACCAAGATGACAAAAAACTCCCGCCACACCGCTGTTTACAAGCTGTACGAACTGTTCAGTTCCATGCGCTTTGCCATTGGTCTGCTGACCATTCTGGCCATTGCCTCGATCATCGGTACCGTACTGAAGCAAAACGAGCCCTACCCCAACTATGCCTTCGAATTCGGCCAGTACTGGTTTGCCGTGTTCGAACAGCTGGGGCTGTACGATGTTTACCATTCCGGCTGGTTCCTGACCATCCTGGCCTTTCTGGTGCTGTCCACCACCTTGTGCATCGTGCGCAACGGCCCGGGCTTCATCAAGGACATGAAGGCCTACCGCGAAAAAGCCTCGGACAACTCACTGGCGGCGATGAAGCACAGTGTCGTGTTTGATGGCACGGCAGCAGACCCGGAAACGCTGCGTGCCTACCTGCGTGGCCAGGGCTGGCGCTGGCGTGAACACCAGCGTGCAGACGGCAGCCTGGTGCTGGCGGCCAAAAAAGGTGCAGCCAGCAAGCTGGGTTACTTTTTTGCCCACATCGCACTGGTCGTCATCTGCATTGGCGGGCTGATGGACGGCAACCTGCCGTTGAAACTGGCGGAAATGGTGGGCAGCGTGGTGCCGGAAACCCGTGACATCCCGCAAAGCCAGATTCCGCCCCAAAGCCGGCTGTCCACCTCCAACCTGTCCTTCCGCGGCAATGTCACCGTAGCCGAAGGCAAAAGCGCCGACGTGGTGTTCCTGAACTCCGGCAACGGCTATCTGGTGCAGGACCTGCCCTTTACCGTGACGCTGAAGAAGTTCTATGTCGATTACTACAGCAACGGCATGCCCAAGCTGTTTGCCAGCGACATTGCCGTCACCGACAAGGCCACCGGCAAGGTGACCGAAGCCCAGGTGAAGGTGAACCATCCGCTGATCGTCGACGGCGTGGCCATCTACCAGGCCAGCTTTGGCGACGGTGGCTCGCCGCTGACCTTCAAGGCATGGAATCTGGACCAGCCGCAAATGCAGCCGGTGGCCATCAATGGTGTGTCCATGGCCGCCCAGCCACTGCGCGCCAATGGCAAGGATTACAACCTGGAGTTTGGCGATCTGCGCGTGTTCAATATCGAGAACATGGGCAGCAAGAATGCCGATGCCAGTGGCAAGAGCCTGAGCGAGCGCATGCAGGATGCCCGCGAGGTGAAGCACGAGAAGCAACTGAAGAACATCGGCCCGTCCGTCACCTTCAAGCTGCGTGACAAACAGGGCCAGGCGATGGAATTCCATCATTACATGGCCCCCATCCAGCAAGATGGCGTCAGCTATCTGGTGGCCGGTGTGCGCAGCAAGGTGTCGGAACCCTTCCAGTACCTGCGCCTGCCGCTGGATGATCAACTGTCGCTGGACAGCTTCATGCGCCTGCGAACCGCCTTCATGAACCCGGCCTTGTACGACGAAATTGCCAAGCGCACCACGGCCAAGGCCATGCAGGGTTCGGCCATCAGCCCGGCCATGCAGCAACAGTTTGCCAATAGCGTGAAATGGATTCTCGGACGCTTTGCCCAGGGTGGCTTTGTGGCGCTGGAGCAGTTCCTGGACGAAAAAGTCCCGCAGGACAAACGCCAGGCCGTGGCACAAACCTATGTGAAGATCCTGCAAGGCGCGGTGGTGGACGTGATGGATGTGGCCGATGCCAAGGCCGGTCTCAAGCCGGTTGCCATGGACGGCAAGCGCTACCGCTTCCTGCTGGACAGCCTGGTGGGCATCAGTGCCCTGCACGATTACAACGCCCCGGTGTTCCTGCAACTGCAAGGTTTCAACCAGGTTCAGGCCTCCGGCCTGCAACTGACCCGCTCGCCCGGCAAGAACCTGGTGTATCTTGGCTCGCTGATGCTGGTGATCGGCATCGTGCTGATGTTCTATATCCGGGAAATCCGGCTGTGGATCTGCTGCATGCCCGGCGGCGTGCGGCTGGCCATGAGCTCCAACCGTCACAACCGTGACCTGGATGCAGATTTCCGCCGTCATGGCGAAGCAATTCAACAGTTAGTACGAGGTAAGTGATGGAACTTGCACAATCCTTTGTCGCGCAGCCGCTGTACAAGCGGCTGAAACTGGCTGACTGGCTGTATGCCGTGCTGCTTGTGGTCGCCGCAGTGCAGGCCTGGCGACTGTACAACCCCTATATGGATGGTTACGAGCAAGCCATTCTGGCGGGCTCGGCCGTCGGGCTGGTGGCACTGGGCTGGTTCTGGAAGTCCTGGCGCTGGTTTTTCCCCTTGTCGGCCACGGTGGCGCTGCTGGGCATCAGCCTGTACCACGGCGAGCTGGCACGCGGCCAGAGCGCGTTCTGGCTGAAGTTCCTGCTGTCCAGCCAGTCCGCCATCATGTGGATGTGCACCCTGTTCTTCCTGGCCACCCTGGTGTACTGGGCGGGCCTGCTCACCCGCTCGGCCATGCTGTCGCGCATGGGCAGCGGTCTGACCTGGGCAGCGGCCGTCATGGGTGCCGCCGGCCTGTTCGTGCGCTGGTACGAGAGCTACCTGATTGGCAGTGATGTCGGCCATATCCCGGTATCCAATCTGTACGAAGTCTTCATCCTGTTCACCCTGATCACCGCGCTGATGTATCTGTACTACGAAGCCCGCTTTGCCACCCGCCAGGCCGGTGCCTTCGTGCTGCTGGTGATCAGTGCCGCAGTCGGCTTCATCCTGTGGTACAGCTTCGACCGTCAGGCGCATGAAATCCAGCCACTGATCCCGGCCTTGCAGTCGTGGTGGATGAAGATTCATGTTCCTGCAAACTTTGTCGGCTATGGTGCGTTTGCCATGTCGGCCATGCTGGGTGTGGCCGAACTGCTGGTGCTCAAGGGCGTGCTGAAAGACCGGCTGCCCAGCGCGGAAGTGCTGGACGAAATGATGTACAAAGCCATTTCCATCGGTTTCCTGTTTTTCACCATTGCCACCATTCTGGGTGCCATGTGGGCGGCCGATGCCTGGGGTGGCTACTGGAGCTGGGACCCGAAGGAAACCTGGGCACTGATCGTGTGGCTGAACTACGCTGCCTGGCTGCATATCCGGCTGGTGAAGGGCTGGCGCGGCAAGCCGCTGGCCTGGTGGGCGGTCATCGGTTTGCTGG